>DASYVT010000216.1 GCA_035936835.1 Candidatus Methylomirabilota bacterium
AGGAGGACATCGTCGAGGATCTGTTCGTCGCCTCGACGCACGCGTACCTCCTCTTCTTCACGAACAAGGGCAAGGTCCACTGGCTCAAGGTCCACGAGATCCCCGAGGGCGGCCGCCAGGCCAAGGGCAAGGCCATGGTCAACGTGCTCTCGCTTGCCGAGGGCGAGATGGTCGCGACCTGCGTCCCCGTGCGCGACTTCGCGTCGGGTGGCTACGTCTTCTTGTCCACCAAGCGTGGGACCGTCAAGAAGACCGAGCTCGTCGCCTTCTCGCATCCGCGGGCAGGCGGCATCCTCGCCATCGACCTCGACGAGGGCGACGAGGTCATGGCCGCGCGGCGTACCGACGGTCGGCGCGAGGTCTTGCTCTCGACCAAGGCCGGCACGATCATCCGCTTCCCCGAAGAGGACGTTCGGCCCATGGGGCGGACGGCCGGCGGAGTGCGCGGGATCGACGTTGACGAGGGCGACCAGGTCATCGCCGCCGAGGTCGTGCAGGAAGGCGCTATCGTGCTCACGATCACCGAGCGCGGCTACGGCAAGCGCACGCCGCTCGACGAGTACCGCCTGCAGGGCCGCGCCGGCAAGGGCATCATCGACATCAAGACCGAGGGGCGCAACGGCTCCGTGGTGGGGATGCTGCAGATCCGCGAGGGCGACGACATCCTGGTCATCACCACCAACGGCAAGATGATCCGCGTCCACGGCGACGACATCACGAGCCAGGGACGGAATACCATGGGAGTGCGGATCATCGACCTGGACGCCGACGACCGGGTGGGCAGTGTGGCGCGCGTCGAGGCAGAGCAGGCGACCGAGCAGGCGGCCGAGCCCTCGTCATAGCGTCACCCCGACCGGGGGCACGAGGCCGCCTGCGGGCGGCCTCTTTTGTTTCACCACAGGAGAAAAGACGTGCTGGACATCAAACTGATCCGCGAGAATCCCGAGGCCGTCGAGCGCGGCCTGGCGGACCGTGGCGGCGCCGAGCTGGTCAGGCCCGTCCTCGCCCAGGATGCCGAGCGCCGGCGACTCGTGCGGGAGAGCGAGGACCTGAAGGCGCTTCGCAACAAGGCCTCGGAGGCGATCGGCCAGGCCAAGCGCCGCGGCGAGAATGCCGCCGCCGAGCAGGCGCGCATGCGGGAGGTGGGCGAGCGGATCAAGGCGCTCGAGGCCGAGCTCAGGGTCGTGGACGCGGAGATCGAGCGCCTGCTCCTTCAGATCCCGAATCTGCCCGACGCGTCCGTCCCCCCCGGGCAGACGGAGGACAAGAACGTCGAGGTCCGCCGCTGGGGCGCGCCGCGCGAGTTCGGGTTCGCGCCAAAGCCCCACGAGGAGATCGGCGAGGCGCTCGGCCTCATGGACTTCGAGCGCGCCGCGCGGATGGCAAAGGCGCGCTTCGTCGTGCTCTGGGGCCCGCTGGCGCGCCTCGAGCGCGCGCTCGCCGACTTCATGCTCGATCTGCACACCCGCGAGCACGGCTACACCGAGGTCTGGGTGCCGCAGCTCGTGAACGCCGCGACGATGCAGAACAACGGGCTCCTGCCGAAGTTCGAGGTGCAGCTGTTCAAGACCGTCGAGCCGGATGAGGACCGTACGCTCTATCTCATCCCGACCGCGGAGGTGCCGGTGACGGCGCTCCACACGGGCGAGACACTCGCCGGGGGGACGCTGCCCCGGCGCTACGTCTCCTTCACGCCCTGCTACCGCCGCGAGGCAGGCACGTACGGCAAGGACATGAAGGGGATGATCCGCCATCACCAGTTCGACAAGGTCGAGCTGGTCAAGGTTACGACGCCG
>DASYVT010000217.1 GCA_035936835.1 Candidatus Methylomirabilota bacterium
GGCCGGGTCGCTCGCCGAGACGTTGAACGACCACGCCCGCCTTGCGCGGACATCGACCTTCATGTGTGTCTCGCTGTACCTGGGGGGCGAGCTGAATGACGCCGTCAGCGCGGGGCAGCGCGCGCTCGAGCTCGGTAAGACGCTTTGTGACGTCGGTGTCCAGGGCGTCGCACACGAGTATCTGGGCTTCGCCACCCTGGCTCGGACGGACTACGGGCGCGCTGCTGCCCACCTCCGCGAGGCGGTGCGGTGCCTGGAAGGGCCACTGACCCGCGACCGGCTCGGGCAAGCGATGGTGCCATCAGTCGTCTCGCACGCCTTCCTCGGGTGGACGCTGGCTGAGACCGGGATGTTCCGTGAGAGTCTCGCGGTCGCTCGCGAAGGCGTGCGCCTTGCGGAATTGATTCAGCACCCAGCCACGTCGCTAATGGCCTCGTATGGACTGGGAGTGGCGCATCTTCGCAAGGGCGAGTTCGCGGCGGCAGTGCAGTGGCTCGAGAGGTCTCGAGACATCTGCCGGGAGAGCAACCTCCCGGTCTATGGTCACTACATTCTTCCCGCTCTCGCGAGCGCGTACGCGCGTTCCGGTCGTGTCACCGAGGCGGTTCCTGTAGCGGAAGAGGCTGTGGAACGAAACATCGCACTGGGATTCCTGGCCCACCATGGCTTGGCGGTCGTCGCGCTAGCCGAGGTCTTGTCCCTGGTTCGGCGAATGGAAGATGCCAGGAATTGCGCTGAACGCGCAGTGACAATTTCGCTCGATCGCGACGAACCCGGACACCAGGCGTACGGTCTGCATCTCCTAGGTGAGATCGCCGCAAGCCTCGATAGGCCCAATATCGAGTTTGCGGAGCGCTGCTATCAGGAGTCCACCGCCGTCGCTGCCGACGCCGGCATGGGCCCGCTCATCGCCCACTGCCACCTCGGCCTTGGGAAGCTCTACCGGCGCACGGGCAAGCGCGAGCAAGCCCAGGAGCACCTCACCACCGCGACGACGATGTACCGCGACATGGACATGCGGTTCTGGCTGGAGCAGGCGGAGGCGATCATGGGTGCACTTCCGTGAGGAACTGCCGTGGCGTCATGACCCGGAGCGGTACTCCGGTGCGCCGATTCATCCAGCGTCCGAAGTCCGCCACGTCGCCCGTCACGAAGTGGGTGGCGTGGGCGACGATCGCCGCCGCGAGGAGTGGCCGATCCTTCGCAGACAGCTCCGGAGGCGTCAGCCGCTCGACGTCGGCCGGCGCCGGCTCTCTGACGACGCGAACGGCGGTAAGGCTCCTCCGTAGGGTGGGCAGCGCCGCCGGTCGCTTCGCCTCGAGATTCCTTTCGGCCTCGACGATTGCAAGGGGCGAGGTCAGGAGCGTGACGCGGCCCGCCGCTCCCAGCTCGACCAGGAGCGCTGAGAGTCCGTCCGGGCTGTATGTGGCGGTGAAGAGAATGTTGGCGTCGAGGAAGACACGGAGGTCAGCCACGACTGCGACGGCGCCGCACGCCCGCCTTCAAGCCCCAGCGCCGGCGGAGCGCCGTCCGCTCACGCGGATTGGCGCGATCCGCCCCGACCAGGCGCTCGATCTCCTCGTCGGCATAGAACGAGACTGGGGTCACCGCAGCGGGATCCAGGACGATCTTCCCGGCCTCCTCCCGCAGCAGCAGGACGGAGCCGGGGGCGAGCCGCAGGCGTGCGCGCACGGGTTTGGGCAAGGTGATCTGGCCCCTCGGAGAGACGATCAGGGTCGTCGTCGTGCCAGGCGTGCGAGAAGCCATCAGTCCACCTCCAACATCATATTAGCAGAATTTCTGCAATTCCGCCGGCCAGGAATCGCGCGTGCGTTTGTGGTGACTCCGGCATGAAGTGCTTCCGGTGCCAGCACGAGAACCCACCGCAGTCGCACTTCTGCTTCGAGTGCGGCGCCCGCCTCGCCCCGACTTGCTCCAGTTGCGGCGCAGAACTCCCCGCCGGGGTCAAGTTCTGCAATCAGTGCGGGCAGGCTGCGGCGGGCCAGGCTCCCGCCACACCTCGCCTCGTGTCGCCAGAGACCTACACGCCGAAGCACCTCGCCGAGAAAATCCTCACCTCGAAAGCCGCCCTCGAAGGGGAGCGCAAGCAGGTCACTGTCCTCTTCGCCGATCTGAAGGGCTCGATGGAGTTGCTCGCCGACCGCGATCCCGAGGAGGCGCGCAAGCTTCTCGACCCTGTCCTCGAGCGAATGATGGAGGCCGTGCACCGCTACGAGGGCACGGTGAACCAGGTGATGGGCGATGGGATCATGGCGCTCTTCGGCGCGCCCCTCGCCCACGAGGACCACGCCGTGCGGGCGTGCTATGCGGCGCTGCGGATGCAGGAGTCGGTGAAGCGCTACGCAGAGGAGGCGCGCCGCGCGCACGGCGTGAACGTGCAGATCCGCGTCGGGCTCAACTCGGGCGAGGTCGTCGTCCGCGCCATCGACAGCGACCTGCACATGGACTATTCCGCGATCGGCCAGACGACGCATCTCGCCGCGCGCATGGAGCAGCTGGCGCGGCCGGGCACGGCGCTGATGACCAAGGACACGCTGCGGCTGGCCGAGGGGTACATCGAAGTCCGGCCCTTGGGCCCGGTGCCGGTGCGGGGACTCGCCGAGTCGGTGGAGATTTTCGAGATCGTCCGCGCCGGGGCTGTCCGCTCGCGGCTGCAGGCGGCGGCCGCGCGCGGGCTCACGCCCTTCGTCGGGCGCGACGGCGAGCTGGGGCGCCTGCGCGAGACGCTCGAGAAGGCGCGGGCGGGGCAGGGGCAGATCGTGGCCGTGTCGGGTGAGCCCGGCGTGGGCAAGTCGCGCCTCTTCTGGGAGTTCACGCACTCGCACCGGACGCACGGTTGGCTCATCCTCGAGAGCTCGCCCCTGTCCTACGGGCGGATGACCTCGTACCTGCCGGTCAGCGACCTCCTCAAGACGTACTTCGGCATCGAGGACCACGACGACAAGCGGCGTATTCGCGAGAAGGTCACCGGCAAGATCTTGACACTCGATGACAACCTGCGCGGCACCATTGCCGTGTTCCTCGGGCTTCTCGACGTGAGCACGGACGACGTCGAACAGAACACGGACCCGCGCGAGCGCCGCCGCCGGACCCTCGACGCGCTCAAGCGCCTACTGCTGCGCGAGAGCCAGGTGCAGCCGCTTCTCGTGATCTTCGAGAATCTCCACTGGCTCGACGGGGAGACGCAGGCCTTCCTCGACAGCCTGGTCGAGAGCCTGCCGGCGGCGCGCATGCTGCTGATGGTGAACTACCGGCCGGAGTACACGCACGACTGGGGCAGCAAGAGCTACTACACGCAGTTCCGCATGGACCCGCTCCAGCCCGAGAGCGCGGGCGAGCTCCTCCAGGCCATCCTGGGCAACGATGCGGCGCTCACGCCGATAAAGAAGCTTCTAGTGTCGCAAACCGAGGGCAACCCGTTCTTTCTCGAGGAGTGCGTCCAGTCCCTGGTCGAGGTCGGCGCGCTCTCGGGCGATCGCGGGCAGTACCGCATGGCGAAAGCTGTCGAGACCTTGCAGATGCCGCCGACCGTCCAGGCGGTGCTGGCCTCGCGCATCGACAGGCTCGATCCCGAGGACAAGCGCCTGCTGCAGGCGGCGTCCGTCATCGGCAAGGATGTGCCCTTCGCGCTCCTCGACGCCATCGCCGAGCTCCCCGAGGAGACGCTGCGCACGGGGCTGCTGCGGCTGCAGTCGGCCGAGTTCATCTACGAGACAACGCTCTTTCCCGCGCTGGAGTACACCTTCAAGCACGCGCTCACCCACGACGTCGCCTACGGCAGCCTGGTCACGGGACGGCGCAAGGTGCTGCACGCGCGGGTGGTGGACGCGCTCGAGCGCCTTTACAGCGACCGCTTGAGCGAGCAGGTCGAGCGCCTGGCGCACCACGCGGTCCGCGGGGAAGCGTGGGAGAAGGCGATCGGCTATCTTCGCCAGGCCGGCGCGAAGGCCACCTCTCGCGCCGGCAACCAGGAGGCCGTCGCGTTCCTCGAACAGGCGCTCCAGGTGCTCACCCACCTGCCGGAGGGCCGCGCCAAGCTCGAGCAGGCGATCGACATCCGGCTCGAGCTGCGCCCGCCGCTGCTCCAGCTCGGACGGCTGCGCGAGGTCCTCCAGCTCTCGAAGGAGGCCGAGCAGCTCGGCGCCGAGCTGGGCGACGAGTCGCGCCTGGCGCGCGTGTACAGCTACCTCGTCAACTATCACTACCTGAATGGCGAGCCCGACCTCGCCATCGACTACGGCGAGCGCTGCCTGCGCATCGCTGACGCGACCCAGGATCTCGCGCTGCAAGCCCTCGCCCGAACCTACCTCGGCCTCTCGTGCCACGCGCAGGGGCAGTACCGGCGCGCCGAGCTCATCCTGCGGCAGAACGTGGACGCGCTCGCCGAGGCGCGCGGGACCGCCGCCGACCAGTCGGCCATCTCCTACGTCACGTCGAGCGGGTGGCTGGCCTTCACGCTGGCGGAGCTCGGCGACTTCCACGGCGCGGATGCCTGCGTGGACCAGGCGCTGCGCGTGGCGGACGGGGCGGGCCACGTGTACGGCCAGACCATCGCGCGCACCCTGGCCGGGCTGGTGTGGCTGCGACGCGGCCACCTCGAGCGGGCGCTCGGGCTCTTGCAGCCGAGCCTCGACGCCTGCCGCGAGAAGCACCTCGACGTCTGGCGGCCCATCCCGTCCTCGCTGCTCGGGTTGACGCTGGCGCTCTCCGGCAGGCTCGACGAAGCGATGCCGCTGCTCCAGGACGGCGTGCACCTGAGCGAAGTCCTCGGCGTCAACGCGTACCTCGCGCTGTGGACGCTCCACTGGGCCGAGGGGCTCATGGCCGCGGGCGAGGACGAGCGGGCCCGCGAGATGGCGCGGCACGCCCTCGATCTGGCCGGCTCGCACAAGGAGCGCGGGCATCAGGCCTGGGCGTGGCTCCTGCTCGGCGACCTGGCATCCCGCAGGGGAGCGCCGGCGCTCGCCGAGGCCGAGCAGCACTACCGGGAGTCGCTCGCCATCGCCGAGGAATTGCGCATGCAGCCCGTCGTCGCCCACGCGAAGATGGGGCTCGGGCGGGTGATGCGGCTCGCCGGCGACCGCGCGCGAGCCGAAGAGTATCTGGTGACCGCTTTCATGTTGTTCCGGGGCATGGACGTTCCTTACTGGGTCAGGAAATGCGGGAAGGAGATGATGCAGCTCGGAGAGATCTTCGTCGTCGCGCGATACAATCCGCAACTCTATGACTACCTCGAGCGCGAGTTCAGGCACGAGGAGCGGATCCGCATCATCATGGACCGCCGGGTCGGCGAGCGCCGCCAGCGCGCGGACCCCGCGTCGGGCGAGCGCCGGCAGACCGACCGCCGCCGGCACGAGGACGTGGACGCGAACCTGCGTGAGCGCGGTTTCGTGATCCTGCACAGCGGCAACGGCGCCTCGTGATCGTCTTCTACCCCGCCCGGTGACGACGGCCGACCTCGCCCACCAAGGGAAGGACGCATGGGCATTCCGCTGTCCGACGACGTCAAGGCCCTGATCCCGGGCGGTCCTCTGCCGATGCCCGGGGGTGAAGCCGCGACGGCCATCGAGCTCAGGACCGACACGATCGACTCCGAGCTCGGCCCCATCGTCATCGTTACGGACGCCCGGGCGCTCTGCGCGCTCGACTTCGGCGACTGCGAGGAGCGCATGAAGGAGCTCCTCACGCGCCGCTTCGAGGACCTCGTGCTCCGGCACGAAGCGAATCCGCTCGGCGTGAGCGAGAAAGTCCGCGCCTACTTCGCCGGCGACCTCCACTCGCTCGATGGTATCGCGGTGGACCCGGGCGGCACGGAGTTCCAGCAGACGGTCTGGTCGGCGCTCAGGAAGATTCCCGTCGGGACCACGCGCACCTACGGCCAGCTCGCCGCCCGGATCGGGCGGCCCACGGCCTCGCGCGCGGTCGGGCTCGCCAACTCTCTCAACCCCGTGGCCATCGTCATCCCGTGTCACCGCGTGATCGGGAGCAACGCGTCCCTCACGGGCTACGCGGGCGGGCTTCCGCGCAAACAGTGGCTCCTGCGCCACGAAGGCGCGCTCCTCTGACCTGATTCGCTCGCTGGAGCCGCCGTCCATTGGCCGCGACCGAGTTAGACACAAGGGTACCGTGTGGGTAGGCTTGGAGGCCGCCGGAGATGGCTGCCCGGCTTTCCGCACACCAGATGGTCAACATCGACTTTAGGAGGATTCACATGGCGATCAAGGTTGGTGACAAGCTGCCGGACGGCACCCTGACGGAAATGATCGAGACCGAGACGGCTGGCTGCACGATAGGGCCGAACGCCTTCCAAGTCTCGGACCTCGCGAAGGGCAAGCGCATTGTCATCTTCGCCGTGCCCGGGGCATTCACGCCCACGTGCTCGGCGAAGCACGTGCCCGGGTACACGGCCAACTACGACAAGATCAGGGCCAAGAAGGTGGACGAGATCTGGTGCGTCGCGGTGAACGACGCCTTCGTGATGGGGGCGTGGGCCAAGGACCAGAAGAGCGCCGGCAAGGTGCGCATGCTGGCGGACGGCGGCGCCGCCTACACGAAGGCCCTCGGGCTCGAGTTCGACCTGATCGCCCGCGGCATGGGCGTCCGCTCGCAGCGGTACGCGATGCTCGTCGAGGATGGCGTGGTCAAGGCGCTCAACGTCGAGGCCCCGGGGAAATTCGAGGTCAGCGACGCGGAGAGCATGCTGAAGCTGCTCTAGTCCGCCCGCGAGCGCGCGATGCGCTCGCGAAGCTCCTCGATCGGCATGCCGCCGGCCGGCGGCTGCTTCAACTCACGCTCGGTGTCGTTCGAAGCCCGCGCCGGAGGCGGCGTCGACGTCGGCAGGACCGGCAGCCACCCTCCGGGGCATTCGGGCACGTACGGGTAGTAACCCTGCGCGCTCCGGCAGTAGGCCCAGTACTGTGGTTGAGATTCACCGTATGCCGGATACGGGACATAGACTGGGGTCGGGTAGGTATACGCGTACGTCGAAGGGGCGGCGGCAACGGGGGACGGGACGACGAGCCCGGAGCCGAAGAAGAAGGGATGCCGCCCAAAGAACGGCGGCCGCCCAAAGAACCGCGGCCGCCCAAAGAACTGCGGCTGGAGGAAGGACGGGGGCCGAACCGGGAGCGGAGGTCTCATGAGCCCGGGGCCGCTGATGCCGCCCCGCGGGTCGGACCTCCTTAAGGAAGGGCTTGGGACTGAGCCTGGGCGGCGCCCGTGAGGAGCAGCAGCAGGACCGTCGATAGCGCCGCAGCTGATGTCTTCATAGCCGTCCTTCTTTACCCTGCCCCTATCGTACTCCCGCCGGCGCGGTCCTGAGCGTCAGCGTCACCCGGCAGCCGCGCTCGGTCCCGTTGATCGTCTCGGCGGAGCCGATGGTGATGGCGCCGTCGTGGACGTGGGCTACGCGGCTGGCCAGCGTGAGGCCGAGGCCGAAGCCGCCCGATGCCTCGCCCGGTGTGCGCGCCTTGTCGAGCCGGTAAAAGGGCGCCAAGACCCGCTCGCGCTCCGCCGGCGCTATGCCGTCGCCGTGGTCCGTGACCGACAGCGCCACGCGATCTCCGTCCCGCTCGGCGTGGAGCGTGATGGGCGGGGCGCCGTACTTGGCCGCGTTGTCCACGAGGTTCCAGAGCGCGCGCCGGAGCAGCGCGCGATCGGCCGTGAGCTCGATCGCGGGCCCCGCGGCGACCCGCACGGAGCCGGCAGCCAGCCGGGGATCGCCGCCGGCGCGCTCCGCGACGTCCATGAGGACCTCGCGCGCGTCCATCAGCCCGAGGCGAGGCGCGACCCCCGTCGCCTCGAGCCGCGTGGTGGTGAGCACGTCTTCGATCAGCCGCTCGAGCTCGTCCAGGTCCGCTTCCACGTCCTTGAGCCGCGCGTCGGCCCCGCCGTCGTGCGGCAGGAGCTCGAGCGCAACGCGGATCCGCGTCAGCGGCGAGCGGAGCTCGTGCGAGACATTGGCCAGGAGCTCCTTCTGCCCCGCGATCAGCCGCTCGATACGCTCGGCCATGTCGTTGAAGGCCCGTGTCAGCTCCGCGAGCTCGTCCGCTCCCCTCCGCTCGCCCATCGGCACGCGGGCGGCGAGGTCGCCCGCGCCGAGCCGCCGCACCGCCTCGGTCAACCGCTCGACGGGGCGCGAGATGCGGCGGGCGAGGAGCGCGGACGCGATGGCGACGAG
>DASYVT010000218.1 GCA_035936835.1 Candidatus Methylomirabilota bacterium
GGGGCTCGGGCTCCTCCTCGGCACCAAGGGCGAGGCCAAGCCCATCGCCTTCATCGAGGACACCGCGGTGGATCCGAAGCACCTGCCGGCCTTCGTCCCGCGCTTCCGGGACATCATGGCCAAGCACGGCGCCGAGGGCGCGTACTACGGTCACTGCTCGGTCGGGTGCCTGCACATCCGGCCGCTGGTGAACCTCAAGACGGCGCGCGGGCTCGAGCAGGTGCGGGGCATGGCCGACGAGATCTTCGACCTGGTCCTCGAGTACGAGGGCGCGATCTCGAGCGAGCACGGCGACGGCCGCGCGCGCAGCCCCTTCCTCGAGCGCGTGTACGGCCCCGCCGTGTTCCAGGCTTTCCGCGAGTTCAAGTCGGCCTTCGACCCGAAGGGCCTGATGAACCCGGGCAACATCGTGGCGAGCCCGGGCGTCACCGAGCACCTGCGCTACGGCACCGAGTACAAGACCTGGGAGCCGAAGACTTCGCTCGACTTCTCCGCCCAGGGCGGCTTCGCCGCGGCGGTGGAGATGTGCAACGGCGTGGGCGTCTGCCGGAAGACGCTCGAAGGCACCATGTGCCCGTCCTACATGGCGACGCGGGACGAGGAGCACTCGACGCGCGGCCGGGCCAACGCGCTCCGCGCCGTCCTCTCGGGCAAGGTGCCGTCCTCGGACTTCACGGGGAAGCGGCTCTTCCAGGTCATGGACCTCTGCCTCGAGTGCAAGGGATGCAAGGCCGAGTGCCCCTCCAACGTGGACATGGCGAAGATGAAGTACGAGTTCCTTTACCACTACTACAAGGCCAACGGCCTGCCGCTGCGCAACCGGATCTTCGCTTACATCGGGCGCCTCTCATGGTGGGGCGCGAGGCTCGCGCCGCTCTCGAACTGGCTCGCCGCTTCGGCGCCGAGCCGCCGCCTCATGGAGGCGCTGCTGGGCATCGACCGCCGCCGCCCGCTGCCCGCCTTCGCGCGGGAGACCTTTACCGACTGGTTCGACCGTCGCCGGGCGCCTGCAGCCGAGGCGCTGCGCGGCTCCGTGGTTCTCTTCCACGACACCTTCGTCACCTACAACGCGCCCGAGATCGGCCGGGCCGCCGTCGAGCTGCTCGAGGCGGCCGGTTACAAGGTCGAGCTCGTGGACCGCAAGTGCTGCGGCCGCCCGCTCATCTCCAAGGGCATGCTCGACGAGGCGAGGGAGCACGCGCGCTGGAACGTCGAGCGCCTGCTTCCGTGGGTCGCCCGCGGCGTCGCCGTCGTCGGGCTCGAGCCCTCATGCCTCTTGACGCTTCGCGATGAGTGGGTCGAGCTCCTGCGAACCGACGCCGCACGGGAAGTGGCACGCTCGAGCTTCCTGCTGGAGGAGTTCCTCCTGCGCGAGCGGGCCCGCGGTCTCGACCTGCGCTTCAAGCCGGGCCCGCGCCGCGCGCTGCTCCACGGCCACTGCCACCAGAAGGCGCTCGTCGGCACGGCGCCGACGGTGGCCGCCCTCGCATGGGCGGGCTACGAGGTCAGCGAGGTGGACTCCGGCTGCTGCGGCATGGCGGGCTCCTTCGGCTTCGAGAAGGAGCACTATGATATCTCGGTGACGCTCGGGAATCGACGCTTGGCGCCGGCCGTCCAGGCCGCGCCGGCCGACACCGAGGTGGTCGCCCCCGGCATCTCCTGCCGTCAGCAGATCGAGCACTTGTCCGGCCGGCGTGCGCGGCACCCGGCCCAGCTCCTGCGGGACTCACTCGACACCTAGGCCAGCGACCACTCGCTTACCGCTTCAGGGAGATCAGCCATGCCACTCAGCCGGCAAACGCTCGAGACGCTCTACCAGGTCATGGTCCGCATCCGCCGCTTCGACGAGAGGACGGTGGAGCTTTTCAATTCCGGCCACGTCAAGGGCACCGCCCACAGCTACGTCGGCCAGGAGGCGGTCGCCACCGGCGCCTGCGCGCACCTGACGAAGGACGACTCCGTCATCAGCAACCACCGCGGCCACGGCCACTGCATCGCCAAGGGCGCGCGCCTCGACTTCATGATGGCCGAGCTGATGGGGCGCGAGGACGGGTACTGCCGCGGCCTCGGCGGCTCCATGCACATCGCCGCGCTCGACCTCAACATGCTGGGCGCCAACGGCATCGTGGCGGCGGGTGTGCCGATCGGCGCGGGCGCTGCTCTCGCCACCAAGCTCCGGGGGACGGACCGCGTCGTCCTGTCCTTCTTCGGCGACGGCGGGGCCAACCAGGGCACGGTCCACGAGACCATGAACCTGGCCGCGGTGTGGAAGCTCCCGTTCATCTTCGTCTGCGAGAACAACAAGTACGCGCTCAGCACCGACCAGTCGCGCACCACCGCGGGCGAGGGCGTGACCGCTCGCGCCCGGGCCTACGGCATCCCGGCAGCCCGCGTGGACGGCAATGATCTCGTCGCCGTCTACGACGCCGTCGGTGAGGCCGTCGCGCGCGCACGCCGCGGCGAAGGGCCGAGCTGCGTCGAGGCCGTCACCTACCGTTGGGGCGGCCACAGCATGCGCGCCAACCTGCCCGAGTACCGGACCAAGAAGGAAGAGCTCGAATGGATGGAGAAGGACCCAGTCGCCCGCGTCGAGCGGCGTCTCATGGACATGGGCGCGACCGACATGGACCTTAAGGAGATGCGCCTGCGGGTCGAAGGCGAGCTGGAC
>DASYVT010000219.1 GCA_035936835.1 Candidatus Methylomirabilota bacterium
TTGAGCGCGGCAATCCTGCTGGCACGTCTCGGCGTGCGTTCGCTGCTCGTCGAACGTCACCCCTCGACGACTGACCATCCCAAGGCGCGCGGTTTCTTCACGCGGACGATGGAGATTCTGCGGCCGTGGGGCATCGAGGCCTCGTTGCGCGAGCAGGCGCTTCCCTCGGGCGCGTTTCGCTTCATCTGGGTGGAATCGCTCGCCGGACGTGAGATTGGCCGGGTCGAGCCGCCCCATCGCGACGTCCCCGGCTCGCACAGCCCGACCTATGTCTGCATGGCCGCGCAAGACGCTTTTGAGGCAGAACTCCGGCACCATGCGGAAAGCTATTCTGAGATCGAGCTGCGCTTCAGCACCGAGCTTACTGCGTTCGAGCAGGACGATACTGGCGTGACGGCCACCTTGCGTGACCGGCACTCAGGCCAGATCCAAACGGTGCGCAGCTCCTACATGGTCGCCGCCGATGGCGCATCGAGCCGGGTGCGTGAGGCGCTGGGGATCGACATGGTCGGCCTCGGCGAGCTGGACCACAACATCAACATCCACTTCCGCGCCGAGCTCGGTCCGTGGGTCCGCGGGCGGCCGGCCGCCGGGTACATATCCTCACAGGGCAATGGCACCTTGCTGTGGGCGCATGGGACCGACCGCTGGCTGATCCTACGCGCCTTCCAGCCGGCCAGAGGCGAGCGGCCGGAGGATTTCACGCCCGAGCGCTGCCTTGACTTGGCCCGGCGAGCCGTGGGTATCCCTGACCTGCCAGTCGAACTGATCAACACCGCCTTCTGGACGCGCACCGCGCAGGTGGCCGAGAGATTCCAGGCGGGCCGGGTGTTCCTGGCTGGAGACGCTGCCCATCGCTTCCCGCCCACCGGCGGCTTCGGCGCGAATACTGGTATCCAGGATGCGCACAACCTGGCATGGAAGCTCGCTGCCGTCCTGTCCGCTTGGGCGAACCCTGGGTTACTCGAGACGTACCACGAGGAGCGACGGCCGGTCGCCGAGGCGAACACGGATTTCAGCGTGACCAACGGCCGGCGCTGGGAAGCTGCCCGGCAGGCGATCATCTCTGGAGACGAGGCGGCGATGGCAGGCGCACTCAAGGAGCAAGTGAAGCATCTGGACAGCGAGGGACAAGACCTGGGCTTCTGCTATGGAAGCGGTGCCCTCATCTCCGACGACACGCCGCCGCCTACGGCCGACTCCCAGGCCTACGTCCCCTCGGCCCGGCCCGGTTCGCGCGCGCCGCACGTCTGGCTCCGCCCCTCCGAGGGATTGGGATCTCGGCCCGCCGGGACGGGGCTGCACCATGGGGAACCTGAGACAGCCCGGATCTCGACTCTCGATCTGTTTCATACCGGCTTCACCCTGCTGACAGGGTCGGACGGGAAAACTTGGCGCGATGTCGGCTCGCAGGTGGCATGTGCATTGGCGATTCCGTTCGCCGCATTTGCTGTCGGTCCAGCGGAGGACTTTGACGAGGTCGACGGCGACTGGGCCGAGCTCTACGGAGTCGAGGCCGCTGGCGCAGTGCTTGTCCGGCCAGATGGTCACGTCGGCTGGCGGAGCCGGGGCAGCGCAACGGAACCCCAGAAGGTTATGAGAACAGCGCTTGCCACGGTGACCCGCCGTCGAGCGCCTCACAAGAACGTTTGATAGTCGTGCACGCGTGGCCGAAATGGGGGCAGGCGCGGGGCCAGCGTCTTGCGGGTCACCTTCGGGGCGAAGCCCATCGGGCTCAGGACCGCGATCTTCTCTCCCATGGTCGTCTCCTCTCTCGGCAGGGGCCGCGGCGCGCCTCACTCCACCCCGGCGAGCTGGAGCTCGCGGGCGCGGTGACAGGCGACGAAATGCGCGGGGGCGATCTCCTGCCAGGCCGGCGCCTGCGTCCGGCACAGCTCGATCGCGTGCGGGCAGCGGGGGTGGAAATAGCAGCCGTCCGGCGGTGACGCGGGATTCGCCACTTCCCCTTGCAGGACAGTGCGCCGCGTCCGGAGGCGCGGGTCCGGTTCGGGCACCGCGGACAGGAGGGCCGCGGTGTAGGGATGCTTGGGCGCCGTGAAGATCCGCTCGGTCTCCGCCAGCTCCACGATGCGCCCGACGTACATCACCGCCACGCGGTCGCTGATGTGCCGCACCACGCTCAGGTCGTGCGCCACGAAGAGGTAGGTCAGCCGGAACTCGGCCTGCAGATCCTGGAGCAGGTTCAGGATCTGGGCTTGGACGGAGACATCCAGGGCGGAGACCGGCTCATCGGCAACCACCAGGCGGGGCCGCAGCGCCAGCGCGCGGGCGATGCCGATCCGCTGGCGCTCACCGCCGCTGAAGGCATGGGGGAATCGGCGCATGTACTCGGGCCGGAGCCCGACGCGGCGGAGGAGCTCGGCCACGCGGTCCTCGCGCTCCCGCCGGCTCTTCACGCCGTGGACCAGCAGCGGCTCTCCCACCAGGTCGAGCAGCGTCATGCGGGGATTGAGCGACGAGAAGGGATCCTGGAAGATCATCTGCATCTCGCGGCGCAGCGCCCGCAGCTCCGTCCGGCCCAGCCGGCCGATCTCGACCACGGAGCCGTCGGTGACCCGCATGAGGATCTCCCCGCCGGTCGGTTCGATGGCCCTCACGATGCACCGCGCGGTGGTGGTCTTCCCGCAGCCGGACTCACCCACGAGGCCCAGCGTCTCCCCTTCGTCGATGTGGAGGCCGACGCCGTCCACCGCGCGGACGTGGCCCACCGTCCGCCTCAAGAAGCCCTTCCGGATCGGAAAGAGCTTCCGGAGGCCGGTGACCCGCAGCAAGACCTTTGGCGGGAGGGTGTTCACGGGTAGAGGAAGCAGCTCACGGCGTGCTTGTCCCCGACCGGCCGCAGAACCGGCTCCTCCTTGTCGCAGCGCCCCGCCATGAACTCCGGACAGCGCGGGTGGAAGGGACAGCCGGATGGCCGGTCGTAGGGGTGCGGCACCGCGCCCTCGATCGGCGTCAGCCGCTCTCGCGATCTCGAGCGCATGCGGGGAATGGATCGCAGGAGCGCCCGGGTATACGGGTGCCGCGGGGCGTGGAAGATCTGGTCGACCGTCCCCTGCTCGACCACGCGGCCGAGATACATGACCGCCACGTCGGTGGCCATCTCGGCGACCACCCCCAGGTCATGGGTGATGAGCATGATAGCCATCCCGTCCTCGCGCTGCAGTTGGCGCAGGAGCTCCAGGATCTGGGTCTGCGTGGTCACGTCGAGCGCCGTCGTGGGCTCGTCCGCGATCAGCAGGGTGGGATGGCAGGACAGCGCCATCGCGATCATCGCCCGCTGGCGCAGCCCTCCGCTCAGCTGGTTGGAGAGCTGATCGACCCGCTGCTCCGGTGAGGACACGCCGACCCGCCGCAGGATCTCGATCGCCTTCTCCCGCGCCTGGCTCCGGCTCACCTGTTGATGGAGCATGATCACCTCGACGATCTGGCTTCCTATCGTGTGGACGGGGCTGAACGAGGACATGGGCTCCTGGAAGATGAGCGCGATCTCCGCCCCGCGGATCGCCCGAATCTCGGGGCCGTTCGGCGCGAGCTTCGCCAGGTCCACCACCCCGTCGACGGCACCGGCGGCGACCTGCCGGCGGAACCGGATCTCGCCGCCGACGATCCGGCCCGGCCGGTCGACGATGCCCAGGATCGAGCGGGCGGTGACGCTCTTCCCGCAGCCGCTCTCGCCCACGATGCCGAGCGTTGCCCCGGGGTAGAGGTCGAAGCTCACTCCGTCGACCGCCTTCACCGTGCCCTCGTCCTGGGAAAAGTACGTCTTCAGGTCCCGGACGGACAGGAGCGTCTCCCGGACCTCAACGGCCATAAGGGTCCGCGGCATCCCGAAGCCCGTCGCCGAGGAAGTTGAACGCGATGACCGCGATGATCACGGGCACCGCCGGGAGCATCAGCCACGGCGAGATGGCCACCGTCTGGACGTTCTGGGCCTGCTGCAGCAAAACCCCCCAGCTGATCGCGGGCGGGCGCAGGCCCAGGCCCAGGAAGCTCAGCGAGGTCTCGCTGACGATCATCGCGGGCAGCGCGAGCGTCGTCGCCGCGATGATGTGGCTCATGAACGACGGGACCATGTGCACGAAGATGGTCCGCATCTGGCCGCACCCCACCAGTCTAGCTGAGACGACGAAGTCCTCCTCGCGCATGGCGAGAAAGCGCCCCCGCACGACGCGGGCCAGCTCGGTCCAGGCCAGGAGGGAGATGATGATCGTGATGGCGAAGTACACCTGCATGATCGACCACTCGCGGGGCAGCGCAGCCGCCAGCCCCATCCACAGCGGAATCGTCGGAATAGAGCGGAGGATCTCGATGACCCGCTGGATCAGCGTGTCGATGCTCCCGCCGTAGAAGCCCGAGAACCCGCCGAGGACCACGCCCAGGATCAGGCTCATCGTCACCCCGACGAGCCCGATCGTCAGCGAGATGCGGGTGCCGTACATCAGCCGCGACCAGAGATCGCGCCCCTGCACGTCCGTGCCCAAGAGGAAGATCGTCTTGCTCGCGTCGCGGCCGCCGTCGACGCCGATCAGATGGCGCGTCATCGGGAAGAGACCCAGGAACTTGTACTCGAACCCCTGAGCGAAGAACCGGATAGGGACCTTCTCGCTGGGGTCAGGGCGATAGACGCGCTTGAAGGTCTGCGGGTCGCGGGCGCCCTTGAACCCGTGGACGTGAGGGGCGAAGCGCCAGCCGTCGAAGAAGTAGACGCGCTGCGGGGGCATGAGCGAGCGCTGCGCCTCGGAGGCGTCGGGGTCGGAATACGCGAGGAAGTCGGCACCCAGGACGACCAGGTAGAAGCCGGCCACGACGATCGCGCTCGCCACCGCCACCTTATGCTTGCGGAACCGCCACCACATGAGCTCCCACTGCGTGGCGACGAAGATGCGCTGGTCCGCCTCGCCCTCCACGGCTGGCCCGCGCCTGGGCGCGCCGGCGGGATCGAGGGCCGCCTCGGGCTTGGCCATTAGGTGTCCTCGATCCGGATGCGCGGGTCGATCCACACGAGCAGGATGTCGGAGGCGAGCGTGCCGATCACCGTCATGAGCCCCAGCAGGAGCACGATGGTGCCCGCCAGGAACATGTCCTGCGCGATGAGGGCCTTGAGGAGGAGCGGCCCCACCGTCGGCAGCCCCAGCACGATGGACACGATGATGCTCCCCGACACGATGTAGGGCAGCGTGTAGCCGATGGTGCTCGCGAAGGGGTTGAGCGCGACCCGCACCGGGTACTTCAGGATCACCGTGCGCTCGGGAAGTCCCTTGGAGCGCGCCGTCACCACGTACGGCTTGCGCAGCTCGTCGAGCAGGTTGGCCCGCATGATCCGGATCTGCTGCGCGGTGCCAGCGAGACCCAGGATGAGCGCCGGCACCGGCAGATGCTTGAGGAGATCCCAGACCTTCGCCTGGCTCCAGGGCGCGTCCTGCAGCTCCGGGGTGAACAGTCCGCCCACGTTGGCGTTGAAGAGGATGAATCCAAAGTAGAGGATCACCAGGGCAAGCAGGAAGTTAGGGACGGCGAGGCCGATGAAGCCGATGAAGGTGGCGACGTAGTCGCCCACCGAATACTGGCGGACCGCGGAATAGATGCCGATGGGCAGGGCGAGCACCCAGGTGAGAAAGAGTGCCGCCAGGGAGACCACCACCGTCAGCCACAGGCGGTCGCCGATGACCTCGGTGACGGGCCGCCGCCACTCCATCGACATGCCGAAATTGCCCTGCACGACCAGCTTCATCCACTTGAGGTACTGCACGTAAATGGGCTGCCCGAGGCCGTACTGGATCCGGAGGTTCTGCGCTTCCTCGTCGGTGACGACGCTGCCCATCGCCGCCATCTGGGCGATGTACGAGGTGACGTAGTCCCCCGGCGGCAGCTGGATGATCGCGAAGGCGAGCATCGAGATCGCCCAGACCGTGAAGATGGCGAGGATGGCGCGACGTCCGATGTATGCCAGCATGGGGGCTAGGGTCAGCGTCCCCCCTCACCCTGCCCTCTCCCCTGGGGGGAGAGGGTTGAGGGAGAAGGAGTCTACTTGTAGTAGAACGTCGCGGGACGCGAGATTCCCGGAGTCTTGCCGTCCGGGCTGTTGTACATGCGGGACGGGATATTGCCCATGTTGTTCTTGACGACGCGGACACCCATCGCCGCCGGGCCCTGGCCGACCACGCCGATGATGTAGACCTCCTCGGCGGCGATCCTCCAGACGTCCTTGCCGAGCTGGATCCGCTCCTTCTCCGGCACGCCAAAGGCCTTCTTCCACTTCTCCATCAGCTCCTTCATCCGCGGCTCGGGCTCCTTGCCCTGGGCGCCGGCGGAGTGGAACCACTTGACGTAGAGCGGCCCGGACGTGGCGACCGCGGCCAGCTCGAAGGGGAAGACGTGTTGCGGGAAGGTGAAGAGGTGCTCGCTGCCGTCGTTGTTCCACGCGGCGAGCTGCTGCTCGTTGGCGGCGGTGCGCTGGAGCGCCAGGCTCCGCTCGACTTCCTTTACCTGGAGATCGATACCGATCTTCTTCCACTGCTCGCGGATCATCTCGGAGATCTGCGTGTACTGGACGAACTGGCCGCCCAGCGTCATGATCTCGATGCGCAGGCGGCCCTTGCCGTCCGCGCGCAGGCGGTAGCCCTCCGCGTCCTTCTTGGCCAAGCCGATCTTGTCGAGCATCTCGTTGGCCTTCTTCGGATCGAGCGTGGCCCACAGCTTCCGGTACTGCGGACCCGGGTTGTACTTGTTGCTGTCCACGGGCACGACGGAGCCCGGTGTGCCCGTGCCGAGCCAGAACGTCTCGTTGATCTGGTCGCGGTCGATGCCGAGCGAGAGCGCGCGCCGGAAGTCCGCCGTGTTGAACCACTTCGCGATCTCCGGATCGGCGTCGTAGTTCAGGTTGAACTTGATGATCAGGTCGCAGTAGTCGCCGGGGTCGAGGTAGACCTTGTAGTTGCCCTTCTTCTGGTTCTCGAGGAACACGGGCAGCTTGCCGAGGTCGACGTGCCTCGACGCGTAGTCGTACTCGCCGGCGATCGCGCGCAGGTTCAGCACTTCCAGGTTTTCCGCCAGCGTCATCACGACCTTGTCGATGTAGGGGAGCTGGTTACCGGCCGTGTCCACGAAGACGCTGTACGGGTTGCGCTCGAGCGTCCACGTCGGCGTGTTGTTCGGCGTCACCGTCTTCCACGGCGAAAGCACCGGCAGGTCCGGGTTGAGCGCCCAGTCGTTCTTCGCCAGGAACATGCGCACCCAGCTGTCGAACTTCGCCTCCTTCACCTTCTTGTCCAGCTCGGCCTCGCCGGCGTACTTCGGATGAAATTGCTTGAGATAGTGCGCGGGGGCGAAGCCGCCCATGGCCTTGTACCCATTCCACTGGCCGGCGAGGTCCGTGGAGCCGGCCAGCATGTCAGGCAGCATGAAGTACGGCTCGGGGAACTTGAATCGCACCGTGAGGGTGTCGACCTTCTCGATCGTGCCCTGCTTGCCGTTGATGGCCATGGCTGCCGACGGCGTGGGGATGAGGTCCTTGTTCTTGTAGATGTCCTCGAACCAGAAGACGAAGTCGTCGGCGGTGAAGGGCTTGCCGTCACTCCACTTCATCCCGCGGCGCAGGTGCACGAGCCACGCGCGGCCGCCATCCTGCATCTCGAGGCCCTTGGCGAGGTTCGGCAGGGCCTTGTCGCCCGTGTAGTCCCAGAACATGAGATGGTCGGGTCCCGAGCAGCACCGGAAGCCGTTCCAATAATCCGCGGGACCCGTGAAGCCGGCCCGCCACGTCCCGCCGTACTTGCCTATGGATTGCAGCGGCTTGATGACGAGCGGGTCCTGTCCGATCCGCTCGGCGACGGGCGGAAGCTTGCCCGCCTTGACCAGCTCGGCGAGCTGGGGAGCCTCCTTGAAGGTCTTGGGCTGCTTCGCGGGGTCGGTGACGACCTCCGGCCCCTCCAGCTTGCCGATCAGGCCGCTCTTGCCCACCTGGGCAAGGGCCCCCGCGGCGACCACGGTGCTGAGCACCCCCACCACCAGGGCAATCGTCAGTCGGCTCCGGAGCCTGCGTGTCCTCGGCGTACGCCTATGCTCGATCATGACGCGTCCCCCCTTGAATGCTCGCCTCTATTGGATGCTCGCCTTTGCGCTGCTGCGTGCTCTGACCACGGCGCCCCTGCCCCGGCGAAGCCGGTCATGGCCCTCCTGCGGGCCTCATCGTGCCAGAGGATACTGCCCCGGCGCCCGCACGCCGTCAAGCGCCTCGCGGCCTAGGCGCGCAGTGCGCCTTGTCTCTCGACGGTCCGTCGTGTATGTTTCCGGCACCCTGCGCACGGATGCGCGGGTCTAACCTAATGGGGGTATGTCCATGAGCGACCAGCCCGTCTCCGGCCCACGTAGCAGGACTCTGAGCCGCCGTACCTTTCTCCGTGCCGCGGGCGTGGTGGGGGGAGCCTCCCTCGGCCCCGCCGTCCTCCGCCGCCGGGCCGAGGCCCAGGAGACGCCATCGCCCATCCGCCCTGATCCGGCGGCCAAGCGCGGCGGCACTCTCCGCTACGCCGTGCACAACGCCCCCGCCCACTTCGACGTGCACCAGTCCGGCACCGTCGCCAATATCGGCCCGCAGTCGCCCATGTACGACTGCCTCATCCGGCGGGACCCCCGCGACGGGCAGAGCATCATCCCCGACCTCGCCTGGAAATGGGACATCTCGCCGGACGGCAAGAAGTACACCTTCTATCTCCGCAAGGGCGTGAAGTTCCACGACGGCGCCGACTTCACAGCCGAGGACGTCAAGGCGACCTACGACCGCATCGTCCGTGCGCCCACGGGCGTGGTCATCCCGCGCTCGTCGCTCTTCACCACGGTGGGCGAGATCGTGATCGTCGACCCGCACAGGATCGAGTTCAGGCTGACAGAGGCCCGGCCGAAGGCCTTCATGCTGGGCTCCTTCGCGAGCGGGTGGAACATCATCGTCAGGAAGAAGACCCTCGAGGAGAACCAGGGCAACCTGCGCCAGGTCATGAACTTCCCGGGCACTGGGCCATTCAAGCACGTGTCGAGGAAGGACAAGGAAGTCTGGATCATGGAGCGCAATCCAAACTACTGGAACAAGGGGCTGCCCTACCTCGACAAGCTCGAGATCTACCACATGTTCCCGTTCTCGCCGGAGCTGGGCTCGTCCTTCCTCGCCGGCAAGATCGACTACGCGCGGCTTCTGGATCCGGTCTCCTGGCGCAAGGCCAAGGAGATGCCCAATGTCACCGCCGCCGCCTTCAACCAATCGGTCATCCAGGCTTTCTGGATGAACATGAAGAAGAAGCCCCTCGCCGACCCGCGGGTGCGACGGGCCATACACCTCGCGATGGACCGGCCCACCCTGGTCGAGGTGGTGAAGGATACGGCGCCCATGCAGCTGGGCGGCTTCGTCTACCCCTTCCACGGGATGTCGACGCCGAAGGCCGAGTTGGAGAAGCGCCTGGGGTACCAGAGGGACATCAAGCCCGCGGTGCAGGAGGCGCGCCGGCTCATGCAGGAGGCGGGCTACGGCCAGGGCATCAAGGGGCTCGACTTCGTCGTCCGCGACATCCAGACGTTCAAGCTCTGGGCCGTGGCCATCCAGGCCATGCTGAAGGAGCACATCAATATCGAGACCAATCTGCGTACAGTGCAGACTTCGGTGTGGTTCGACGAGGCGGCGGCCGGCAACTTCGACCTCGCCATCAGCGCCATCGTGTCGAGCCTGATGGACCCGTCCGACTACTTCACCGCCTGGTACGGTCAGAACGGCCCGCAGAACTACTCTGGGTGGTCCAATGAGCAGTTCCACGCCCTCGCCAAGCAGATCGAGCGCGAGCTCGACGACACGAAGCGCAAGGCCATGGTGCGCAAGGCGGAGGATATCCTGGAACAGGACCCGCCGCTCATCCCCATCGCCTACGAGCAGATCTACGATGCCTACTACAACAAGGTGAAGGGGCAGAACCCGTCGACGTTCTTCGGGATCTACGACGTGTGCCGCTGGGACAACGTCTGGCTGGCACAGAGCTAGGGGGCAGTGAGAAAGTATCTCGCTCGGCGGGCGCTGTTCGCCCTCGGAACCCTCGTCGGGGTGTCGCTCATCATCTTTGTCGTCCTGCGCATCCTGCCCGGCGACCCGCTGGTGGCCATCCTCGGCGTGGAGGGTCACGCGAGGATGACACCGGCGGACCGGGTGCGCATCATGCACGACCTCGGTTTGTCCGATCCGCTCCCCGTTCAGTACGTCCACTGGCTCCGGGACATCGCCACGGGGAAGCTCGGCAAGTCGTTCTTCCGCGGCGATACCGTCGCCGAGCTCATCCTCCATCGAGGGCCGATCAGCGCCGAGATCGGTTTCCTCGCGCTCGTCGTCTCGTGGCTCGTCGGCCTCCCCGTCGGCATCGTGAGCGCGATCAAGCCCAATAGCTGGGCCGACAACGTGGCCCGATCGCTCGCCATCTTGTTCATCGCCATCCCGGGCTTCTGGCTCAGCATGCTCATCGTGCTGGCGCTCTTATTCTGGTTCGGGTACAAGGCGCCTCTCATCATCGTCCACGTTTGGGAGTCGCCCTGGGAGAACCTCCAGATCGTGATCGGGCCGGCGATCGTCCTGGGCCTGGCCCAGGGCGCCTATATCGCACGGATGTCCCGCTCGTGCCTCCTCGAGGTCATCGGCGAGGACTACGTGCGCACGGCCCGCGCCAAAGGCGCGCCGGAGCGGCAGGTGGTGCTCGGCCACGCCCTGCCTAACGCACTGCTGCCGGTCATCACGATCTCGGGCGTGCTCCTGGGCTTCGTGCTGGGCGGCTCGGTAGCGGTGGAGCAGGCTTTCGGCGTCCCGGGCCTGGGCCGCTCGCTCGTGACCGCGTTGATCGAGCGCGACATCATCGTGGTCCAGAACCTCGTCCTGCTCTACGCGGTCATCTTCGTGCTGGTGAACTTCGTCGTCGACTTGAGCTATGCGTGGCTCGATCCGCGCATCCGCTATGCGTGAAGGCGATCGCGCCCCCGAGGGGCGCTCCCTTCTCCGCGAGCTCGCCGGCTTCGCCCGGCGCAATACGCTGTCCGCCGCCGGCGGCATCGTGGGCCTGCTCATCATCGCGATGGCCGTCACCGCGCCCTGGGTCGCGCCCCTGGACCCGCTGAAGACCAACTTCAAGCGCATGAACAGGCCGCCCGACGCCCAGTCGTTTTTCGGGACCGACCAGGTGGGGCGGGATACGCTGTCGCGCGTCATTCACGGCGCCCGCACGTCGCTCTTCGTCGCCTTCGCGGCCGTGCTGATGGGAACGACGGTGGGCTCGCTCTGGGGCGTGGCCTGCGGCTACCTTGGCGGCCGTTTCGATCTCGCCAGCCAGCGCGTGATGGAGATCCTCCAGGCATTCCCAGATTTGATTCTCGCCATGGCCATCTCCGTGGCCTTCGGCACGGGGCTCCCCGCCGTGATCATTGCCATCGCGATCACGCGCCTGCCGTTCGGCGGGCGGGTTATCCGCTCGGTGGCGATCACCGTGCGCGAGATGGCGTATGTCGAGGCGGCGCGGGCCAGCGGGGCCTCCGCGTTCCGCATCATGCGCCTCCACGTCCTGCCCCAATGCGTCGCTCCCTATCTCGTGCTCGCGTCCACCCACCTGGGCGTGGCCATCGTTATCGAAGCGGCGCTCGGTTTCCTCGGCGTCGGGGTGCCCCCGCCGACCGCCACGTGGGGCAACATGCTCGCGGACTCGATCACGGGACTCGTGCCGCAGTGGTGGCTCGTGCTCTTTCCGGGGCTCGCGATCACCGTCACGGTACTGGCCTTCAACCTCCTCGGTGACGGCATACGCGACACGCTCGATCCGCGGCTCTCGCCAGGATTCCTCCGCCTCGTCACGGGTGCGGGGCGCAGCGCGCGCGCCGCGCCGGCGCTGACCGCGGCCCGGCCCGGCGCCGCCTCCTGAGGCGCGGACAGTTCTGCTCTCGGGCGTCGGGATGATCGCAGCTTCGGGACGATGAACATCCTCCGACCAGAACATGGATTATGCTGGCGGCAAGCCCATCAACGTCGTGAAGCCCTAGGTGCTGCGGAAATCGCCTCGACCCGCCTGAGCGCTGCGCGGTAGTAGAACCACTTGCCACGACGGATCAGTATGCGGAACCGTGCCGCCGTTGTACCGCCTCCCGTGTAGTAGGATCTGATACACGACGACGCGTAACGACTGAACTCGCCGGACTCTCTCGCACCGTCGCCCCACGTGATGGCCCCAACGGGATTCGAACCCGTGTTTCAGTCACGATCCCGTTTTTGCCAGCAGTTTCACATAGTTCTTGGCCGCAAACCCTTCGAAAACCGACGCGACTAAAACATGCAGCGTGAGTTCTCTGAAACATCCTTCGCCTGTGTGCTGGTCCAAATCGGGGGCCCGCGCTCACCGAAATCAAACCTGTTGGCTTTTGAGGTGGAACTCATCTGACGATCCACTCGGGTGTCTGAGTCTCGAGGAAGTGAGAATCGGATGGGACTGCCGGCGGGAATGTCCTGGGAAGACGGGAATCGGACTGGGGTGCCCCTGACCACAATCGCTCCGAGGCGAACCTCTCTGCCCCCGGGTTCCGGTAGGGTGCCGGGAGATCTGTATACGGCGAAATCCTCAACCCCGGCATGGTCCGGTTCGTCGGGCTCAGGTCCGTTGTTGCCAATCAAATCTACGAAGCTGCCAATGATTTCCATCATGGCCTCGCCTTCGCTGGCTGTGGAACGCTTAAAAGCAGCACAAATTGACGATCTTGATCACCTGACGCGACCCCCGGGCGATCATGCGGAGATGCCCGTAGCGGAGTCGGAGAACTGGGTCGTCCCTACCGCACTTCGGGCATGGGCAAGTCGGTCGGCGCCAGATAGGCGACGGTGATGTGAGCTACGCCCGTCCTCGAAAAAAATGAACGGCCAACGAAATGAGCGCGACGAGCAAAAGAATGTGAATCAGGACACCCGAA
The DNA here is from genome assembly GCA_035936835.1 of Candidatus Methylomirabilota bacterium. Taxonomy (NCBI): domain Bacteria; phylum Methylomirabilota (SeqCode); species Candidatus Methylomirabilota bacterium. The sequence goes on from DASYVT010000219.1 coordinate 12,988, forward strand.
GCGCGAAACACAATCCAGCCGAACCCCCACACCACCATGAGGACGATAAACAGGGTCAAGAACATGGCGTCTCCTTCGTTGGACGGTTCTTCCGTTTCGCCTTCGCCCGTCGCGCAAGAACCCTGCGGCGCGGCGGTCGGGGCGAGCCGGGTTCGTCGAGCTAGGTCCGCGGGGTCACGGGCACGGGTCTGGCCGCTGCTCCTCCTGCCAGAGCGTGTCGCACTTGCCGTGCAGGTGCAAGACGAGGCCGAGGGGAGCTCGATACGACACCTGCGGGCCTGCGTCCTCACACACAATGCAGGCTGCAAAGAGGTCAGGGGGACCGACGTGGCGCTGGCCTGGCACGGATCGGCCCGCCTCGTTGACGAGGGAGCCATCAGGTTGGACCTGGGGCAGGATGCCCGAGGTCAAGAGGTCACGGATCTTGGCGCGGAGCATCCGGTCAGACTGCATTGCGATTAGGTCGCACGCCTCTTCGCGTTCGCCCGACGTGGTTGACTGGCCGTCTTGAGCGGCGTCCGCTTCGGCCATCGTCCCCGTGGGAGCCAAAAGCTAACCCGTCTCAGTCCGGGCGTGTACGACGGAAACGCCGCGGAGTCGTGTCCGCACTCGATGCAGCGCTCGCCCCGACTTGCCGCACACGCATCGCGCTCGTGATCGCAGGCGGGGGCTCCCTCGCAATAGATGCACATGATGAATTTGGGGTGACTTCAATCGAGAGTCTACCGTGCTACACCCATGGGCCGCCGCCTATCATTTCTATCTCTTGCGCGGTCTCCTCGCGGGGCGCTTGCGCGTGCGAGGCATCCGCGATGCCGTCTCCTTGACCCGGCGAGCCAGCAACTCCTTCACCTCTCGCTTCCCCATCCTCCGTAACGCCACCAGGTGGACGCGGTTCTGGCCAGAAGGTGTGGAGTCTCCGGCCACCCAGTGGGCCACGGCTGTCGCGCTCACACCCACAAGCCGCGCCAGGGCCGTCTGACTCAGCCCAAGGCGCTGCCGCAAGCTCTCAATAAGCCGAGGCGAGAGGCGCGCGGCCTTCGCGTCTTCCTCGGACACCTGCGGGATCGCCGGAGAAGCCTCCATGAGCCGCTTCCAGCCTACCGCGTTCCGGCGCAGGGTCGTGACCGTCGCTTGGAGGTCCGTCACTTTCTTTCGGAGCCGAACGACCTCTCGCCGCAGCGGCGTGACAACCACGCGGACTTGCCTCCGGGCTCCTCGCGCAATCGCCTCCTTGATCACCGTTTCCAGTTTTCCCAACGAGCGTCTCCTCGTGAAGGTCAGACAACGATCGAGCCAGAGCGGACTGCCGTAACGATTGTCCAGTCGGCCACCTGAAAGGGCAAGTCCGAGCGCCTGGCCCCGCCACGTCGCCTTCTACCAGGACGCCGGCCCCTTCCGGATTGTCATGTCGGATATCCCCCTTGAATGGCCATACGGACTCCTTTCGCCTGGTGGTAGTGTGCCACAAGCATCCCGACTGACAAGCGCGACGTTCATCACTGGAGCACCTCATCCGCCCGCAGCAGCAGCGACGGCGGGATGGTTAGGCCCAGGGCCTTAGCGGTCTTGAGGTTGATCACCGGCGCGAAGTTCGTCGGCCGCTCGATGGGGTTGTCGCTAGGCTTGGCGCCGTTCAGGATCCTGTCCGCGTCGGTAGCGGACCGGCGGAACATCTCCATGAGGTTGGGTCCGTAGAGGAGCAGACCACCGTCACTCACGAACTCTCTGAACTCGTTCATGGCCGGAATGCGATGCTCCACCGCGAAGCGAACAATCCGGCTCCGCTGGCTCACGATGAGGAGATCCGCAGGCGCACCCATTCATCGCACTCCTTTGGCGAACTCACTTTCTTGGATGAAGCGCCAACCTGCGCGCTCCGCAGCGCCCCGGTCGTCGCTCGCACCGGAAATGCCGAGGATGTTGCCGACCATCACGTAGTCATGCCCCGGAATGAACTGCCGCAGCTGGCGCAAAAAGTCGTGCTTCTCGATGCCGCATGGCCCCACGAACGAGCAGATGCGGTGCCAGTCCGGATAGTGCAGCGTCACCATCGCCCAATTCCCACAGAGGCCGACGATATGGCCGTGCTCGCGCAGCCTGACGAGATCGAGCAGCTTCACAGGACCCCTGCTGACCTCCAGTGTCTCATCCACGTCGAACGCGTACACGACCATAGCGGTTTCCTCCAGCCCCAGCGTGTACAGCGACCCTAGCGCGAGGGGCCGCCACAATTGGCCGGTTTTGGGTGTCCACCGAGGAAGAGTGGCCCGAGCGTAGCCATCTGGACGGGTCTGGGCAAGGACAAACGGGTGAGGACCTCTGCGACACTACGGACTCATGTCCGACGACCGCCCGAAGAGCGCGTTCGAGCTGGCGATGGAGCGCCTCCGGCAGAAGGACAAGGAGGCCAGCATCGATGATCGCCCTCAAGTTCAGCCCGGTACCCTAACAAAGCCCGCTGAATACGTAACGGCAAACAGCTAGCGCGTGGCGGACTGGAAATACGGGTTTCAGGCCCTGACCTCGAACCGGAACGCCAGTGACCTGTTTGCCTCGAGTGGTTGCGGGCCCCCGCAACCAATAAAGAGAAGGGGTTAGGGGACTTTCCCTAACCCCTTTTGCTATTTTGTCTAACACTTGTCTAACCGGAAGACCTTGGGCACCATGCAGATTGTCAAATGGTGCGGGCACGGTCAGGAGTTCGTGCCCGTGCCCGAGGCTGACGGCTACGGGTGGCTAATACCAGTTTGGGAACCGCCGACTACTCTGATGGCCTAAGCCCTCTTCCCCGAGGCGGTGGAGAGGTTCTTGACAGGAATTTAGCGTGGTCGGGGACTTCAAAGCCGGAAGGCGCAGCTGTCATCGGGGCCAGTCACCTCAGAAGCGGTACTTGACCCCGACCGCCAGGACATTCGAGTCTCCGTTTCCGTACACCCCGAACAGCGCGGAGCGGTGGTGGATCCGCGTCACGAACGCCCATTCGGGGTGTTGAGGAGGCGAGAGGGTGAGCTCGAACATCAAATAGTTCATCAGTTGCCGTGAGGTGCCCTCGAACTCCTTCTCGAGCTTGGGCACCGCTGTAGTGTAGGAGATACCATCGCCAACGGCGAACGTCGTGTATACGTAATCGTTCCACGGAAATGTCACCCAGCGCCCCACCAGGAGCGCGTTGAGCTCCCAGTTGGTCTGCTTCCCGAAGTTCTTGGCGACCTGTCCCTCGAGCTCGAACCGGAGGTGCCTGGTCAAGGTCCAGATCTCCCGCGACACGGCGAGAACACCGATGTAGGAGTCCTGGGGATCGTACTGAAAGGAGAACATTCCCCCCAGCGAATTGTTCATGAACACGCCACCGTAGAGCGTGACGGCCCAGGGCAACTGGCCCGGGTCACGGCCCGGGGAAGCCTTGGCAATGCCCGCCTCGGTGGCCTCGTGTACTCCCGGGCGACCGGCGTCCGGAGCCGCCGGGTTGGTGACCTCCTCCGCCCATGTCGATGAAACCACGAGAACCGAGAGCGCCAGGGTGAACACCAGCGGGGCGAATCTCGTACGTGAGCCCAATGGAGTCAACCTCCGTGGCGTCGGCCAAAACCAGCTATAGTCGTCCGCGACCGGGATTCCCGATGTGGCCGGCGGTGATCCAACTCACGTCCGGCGCCACGCCACTCGGTTGATGCGTCCGAGGATCAGCCGAGACAGGCTCCACGTCAAGTCGCCCCCCCCCAGCCGCGGGGTGCTGCTCCGTCAGGGTCCGCATACACGCGAGGCGCTCCAGACATTTCTGGTTGATCGCGTCGACTGCACGCCCGTGCTCGTCGCCGGCACGCGGGGCTACGCGTTCACCGGCGACGGCACGATCGGAGGGCTGCTGGCGGCCAGCACGTGGCCTACTACCTCATGGTGGCCCCAACGGGATTCGAACCCTTCGGTAACGCTCCAAGTCCGCGGCATCGTGCGGGTTGCGTGACATGGGTAGATCAGAGTCTGCCGCGAGCCATGCGGCCTACATCAGAGTTAGCACCAACAGGCAGGACCTTGAGGTCCAGCTCCCCGAGATCCGGGAGCACGTAGGCAGACGCGGCTGGGAACTGGTCGCGACCTACAGCGACATCGCGTCGGGGGCGCGGGAGGATCGGGCTAGCTTCCAGCGCCTCCTGGCGGGCGCGACGAAGCGGAAGTTCGACGTGATCGTCGTCCAGCGCTTTGACCGCGCCGCGCGGTCCGTCAAGCAACTCGTCGAGACCCTCGAGCATCTGTGACGCTGCCGGGT
>DASYVT010000220.1 GCA_035936835.1 Candidatus Methylomirabilota bacterium
TGCCCTTCGTGATCATCCACCCGGGCTCGCACAAGGGCCAGGGTCTCGAGGCGGGCATTCGGCGCATCGTCGGCGCGCTCGACGAGGTGACGTCGAGGACCCGCGGCTATCGCGTCCGCGTCTTGCTGGAGAACACCGCAGGCGGCGGCGCGACGATCGGGCGGAGCTTTGAAGAGCTGGCCGCGCTCCTCGGCGGCGCGCGGGCGCCGGAGCGCCTCGGAGTCTGCCTTGACACCTGCCATCTCTTCGCCGCCGGCTACGACCTGCGAACGCGCGCGGGCTACGAGGGTGTGATGAAATCATGCGCGGCGATCGTGGGACTCCGGCACGTGCGGGCCTTCCACCTCAACGACGCCAAGGCAGAGCTTGGGTCGGGCCTCGACCGTCACGAGAAGATCGGCAGGGGGCGGCTCGGAAAGGATGCGTTCCGCTGGCTGATGAGAGACCGGCGCTTCGCCCGCGTGCCGATGGTCCTCGAGACGCCCAAGGATCCCGAGCCCAAGGCCGACCGAGCGGCGCTTACGCTGCTGAGGAAGCTTCGGACTAGCGCGAGCGGGTGACGCCGACGCGCGCGCAGGGCGCGCGCACCGGACACTCCGAGCACTTGGGCGACACGGGCTGGCAGATGTTCTGGCCGAAGGACACGAGCAGGTCGTTGTAGCCGATCCAGTACCGTCTCGGCAGGCTGGCCCGCAGCGCCGTTTCGGTCTCCTCCGGATTCCGGGTCCGGACGTAGCCGAGGCGGTTCGAGATGCGGTGCACGTGGATGTCCACGCAGATGCCCGGCTTGTTGAAGCCTTGGGTGACCACGAGGTTGGCCGTCTTCCTGCCCACGCCCTTGAGCGTGAGCAGCGCGTCGATCTCGTCCGGTACCCGGCCGCCGAATCGCGACAGGAGATCGCGGCAGACGCCGAGGATGACCCGCGCCTTGGTGCGGTAGAAGCCGACGGGGAAGATGGCGCGCTCGATCAGCGTAGGCGTCAGCCGAAGCATGGTCTCGGGCGTCTCGGCGAGGGCGAAGAGGCGCGCCGCGGCCGGGCCCGTCGTCTCGTCCTTCGTGCGCAGCGAGAGCAGGCAGGCGATCAGCACGTGGAAGGGATCGCGCCGCCGGGCCGCCACCTCGGCCAGCGAGGTCGTGCGCCAGCGCTTGGAGACGCGCCCGAGGGTGCGGATGACGCGGCCGATCTGGAGCCGCGGCCGGCGGCGGCTCAGGAGCGCCCCTTGATCTGCTCGAGGAGCGCCTTGGCCTGTGGAACGTCCTTCACGGTCCAGTCGGCGGGATTGCTCGGAGCCTTCTCATCCAGCACGGCCAGGGCCTCCCGCTGGGCGTCGGCCGTTCGCCCCTTCTTCCAGAGCGTGCGGGCCAAGCCCACGCGCATGTTGGTGTAGTGAGGGTCGAGCTCGAGGCCCCTGCGGAACATGGCCTCTGACCTGTCGAGGTTACCGCCGACGAAGCCCGGGACCTCGTAGTAGATGTTGCCGCCCAGGGCATAGGCCGGAGCGTAGGCGGGGTCGAGCTCGAGCGCCGCCTCCATCGCGTCTTTGACGGTGGGCAGGAGGAAGAGCGAGCGCATCACGCCCTTCGTTTGCCCCCAGCGGCCCGTGTTGGTGCCGTACCAGAAACGGGCCGCGGCGCTCCTCGGCGCGAGCTCGACGGCGCGCTTGGCGATCTGCCTGCCGCGATCATAGGCCTCGAGCTTCTCCTCCGGCGTCTTCGCGCGCACGTCGCCGTAGATGAAGCAGGCCTGCGACAGGGCCAGCAGCGTGTCGAGGTCGGGGACCGCGCCCGCGCCGCCTGTTCGAGGGCGGCCCGGAGCTCGTCGATCTTCTGCGGGTTCTCGTGGTAGCGGGTCGCCCAGACGCGAAGCTCGGCGACAAGCGGCGACTGCGCCCATGCGGGGAGGGCCGCGGCGACCCAAAGCAGGACGACCAAGACCAGGGCGGCCCAAAGCAGTGCGGCCCAAAGCCGTGCGGCCAAGTCCACGCGCATGTGCCCGATGCTAGGAGCCGGGGCCGCGCGTGTCAACTTGAACTGCCCTGCCTCGGCCGCTACTGTAGGAGGCACATGCCGAAGATCCCCCGGTCCGAGCCCTGGCAGCACCGCTTCGTCGAGGCCAACGGCCTCCGCTTCCACGTCGTGACTGCGGAGCCCACCGGAGGCGTCCGCTCGCGGGGCCTCGTCCTTCTCCTGCACGGCTTCCCCGAGTTCTGGTACTCGTGGCGGCGGCAGATCCCGGCGATGGCGGCGGCCGGCTTCGACGTTGCGGCGCCGGACCTGCGCGGATACAACGACTCCGACAAGCCCGACGGCATCGAGGCCTACAGGATCACCAACGTCGTCGAGGACGTGGCGGGGATCATTCGCGCCCTGGGTCACGAGCGCGCCTGCATCGTGGGGCACGACTGGGGCGGCGCGGCGGCCTACGCCTTCGCCATGCTCCATCCGGAGATGACCGACAGGCTCTGCGTGCTGAACTCGCCTCACCCCGCGTTGTTCTCCCGGGAACTTCAACGGGGCAACGTCCCACAGCTGAGGAAGAGCTGGTACATGTTCTTCTTCCAGCTGCCGGACGCCCCGGAGCGGCTGCTCGCGGCCGACAACTTCCGGATCCTCAAGGGCATGCTGGCAGGCAGCGCCCGGAAGGGGACTTTCGGGCCGGCCGACCTGGCCCGCTACGCGGAGGCCTTCGCCAAGCCTGGAGCGCTCCGGAGCGCCATCAACTGGTACCGGGCGGCATTCCGAGGCGGATTGCCGTCCGTGCGGGAACTGCCGAAGATCGCGGCGCCGACATTGATCATCTGGGGGGACAGGGATTTCGCCTTGGGCAAGGAATTGACGCGGGGGATGCGGAAGTACTTCTCGGGCCCGTTCAGGATCACCTACCTGCCGGGCGTGAGCCACTGGGTCCAGCAGGAGGCTCCGGTGAAGGTGAACGCCCTCCTGACGCGCTTTCTCGCCGCGGGTGCCCGCCCGTGAAACAGTTCACGGTGGTAGTGGTGGCGCTGTGGCTCGGGGCCATGGGCTTCTTCGCTTTCGTCGTGGCGCCCTCGGCCTTCAGCACGCTCGAGCGGGAGGCCGCGGGCAGGTTCGTGGGCGCGGTCTTCCCTCGCTATTACACGATCGGCCTGGCCCTCGGGTTAGCAGCCCTGGTTGGGCTGGGAGCGCGGTGGCTCGGGGCTGGGTTGCGCGGCTGGGATTGGCTGCCCGTGGGGCTCGTCCTGCTCATGCTCGCCCTGACGCTGTACGCGGGCGCGGTAGTCCTGCCTGCCGCCCACGCCGCGCGCGAAGCGATGCGGCAGGCCGGTATGGATCCGGCAGCCGCGACGGGCTTCGCGCGGCTCCACCGCCTGTCGGGCATCCTCAACGGGATCGTAATGATCTCGGGTGTCCTGGTGCTCGTGCTCGAGATGGCGAGGCGCCGCTGAAGGGCTTCAAGCCGCCGCCCGCTCAGCCCCCGCTGAGCGCGAGGCTCAGCAGCGCTTTCACGAGCTCACCCGGCGGCACGGCCCCGCCCTGTGTGGCTGACTGGAGCAGGCACCCCTCGGCCGCGCCCAGCATGACGGCGGCGACGGCGCCCGTATCGAGCTCCTTCCTGAACGCTCCCGTCGCCACGCCCGCCTGGAGAATCTCCTCGAGCGACAGCCGGAGCTGCTCCCGCTGCCAGGCCAGCGCCAGTCGGTGGTGCTTGTCGTGACGCGCCCGCATCCAGCCAGTCAGGAGCATCTCGGAGAAGTCGGGATCGCTCTGGCCGTAGGCGCCGAAGATGATCTCCATCGCGCCCTCGAGCCTGACCGCCGGGGGATCGCCGCCGCGAGCCACGCGGGCGACCGCCGCGACGATGGGCGCGAAGCGCTCCTCTATGACTTGAATGCTCGAAGCGGGGGCCTGGATGCTCGAAGCGGGCAGCTGGTGCGCATGGGGTGTCGGGGGCTGGCGTCGGGGAGCTTTCCGCTTCACGCCCCGATTATCCCACGCTCGAATCCCTCGCCATGGACTTCGGGCTTTCTCCCGAGCAGGAACGGTTCCGGGCGAGCGCAGCGGCTGGCTCGGGGCCGATAGCCCGGGCGACTGGCGAAAGGTCAGCGCCGGGCTCAAGACGCGGGCGGAACGAGGAAACGGCTCCTACGCCGCGCTCTGGCAGGGGAGCCCCGGCGCGGCGGGCGGCAGCTGGTGGCAGTACCGGGCGCTCCGCTCGCGGGGAGACACCA
>DASYVT010000221.1 GCA_035936835.1 Candidatus Methylomirabilota bacterium
CGTCGTGGTGCGGGTGACGCCGTCGATGATGCCGATGGCGTCGGTGACGAGGCTGCCGATCGCGTCGAGGGTCTGGCCCTCGACCACGGCGATGAAGTCGTAGGGGCCGGTGACGGCGTCCATCGCCGACACGCTGGCGCGCGGGCTCTTGACCTTCGCGAGCGCCTTCTTGACCTGCTTGGTCTTGCCGGCCGCCGTTTCGATCAGCACGTAAGCTTTCATGTCTTGCCTCCTTGGGTCTTCTTCTTCGAGAACAGCAATGCGAGGGCGACCGCTCCGACGCCGGCGGCGACGGGCCAAAAGTTGGTTCGGAAGAAGGGTATGGCGAAGAACGGTGAGCGGCCGCGCGAGGGCCGGAGGCGCCCGTCGAGGAGCCCGCGCACGAGCTCCATCGCCTCGTCCATGAGGACGGTCAGCGTCGCCTTGGCGAACTCCGGGTCGGCCAGCGCGGGATGGCCCACGTATCCTTGCCCGCCGTTCCTCACGGGATAGTTGGGGATGAGCCGGTGCGCCATGGAGTAGCGGGCGGGCGGCAGGTCTCGCCAGCCGTCACCGACCAGGTCCGGCCGCAGCAGGAGCATCATCGACGTCTCCCACCAGCCGCCGTGCGCGTCCTCTGAGAAAGCCTCCCGCTCCTCGTCGGTGATGGGCCGGCCCAGCGCGGCTTCGAACTTGGGCACGTAGCGCCCCGACATGAGCCCCCAGGCGAGGTAGCCCGTTACCGACGCCATGGTCACCCCGTAGCGACGCGAGACGATGGCCGAGGCCTCTTCGAGAGCGACCAGGTGCCCAGGTCCCCCGTGGCCATTCGAGATCAGCAGGTGGCGGAACCCTGCGCGGGCGAGCGCGCTGCCGTAGTCCACAAGCAGGTCCCGCACCACGCGCTGGCGCATGGTGACGGTGCCTACCGTCTCGAAGGCGAAGGTGCCGAGGTGGAGCGTCGGCGCCAGGACCACGTGCCAGTCCGGGCGCTCGGCGACGAGGCGCTCGGCCATCGCCTCGGCGAAATACCGGCCCGTGTAGGCGTCGACGCCGAGGGGCAGGTGAGGGCCGTGGGTCTCGAGCGGGCTCGCGGTCAGGATGACGACGGTGCTCTCGCGCGGCAGCGCGTCGAGCGCCGGGCTCGAGAGCTCTTCGAGGAGGTGGATGCTCAAAAGCTCGATCCTTTCGTGGCCGCGAGGTAGTCGTTCTTCGCGCGCTCGAGCAGGGCGATGATCTGCCGGCGCTCGGCGAGGACCCGCGTGGCCGTCTGGTGACGCGTCAGCGCGAGGAGCCCGAAGCCCAGCTGAGCCCGGAAGCCGCCGAGGCCTCTCAGGTAATGGTACGCGAGGATGCTGGTCACCGGAAGGGAGAGGAGAAAGGCCAGCGCCCAGAGCGCGCCGCCGACGCGCCAGACGAGCCACGTCTCGAGGCCCCAGAAGAGCGGCAGGGCGAACACGCTGACGAGGAGCCGCGTCGTGGCGTAGTTGGTTTCCTTGGTCGCCGTGCGCCGGGCGATCCAGCGCGGCACGATGTACGGCAGCCCGCTGGTCAGCGCCCCGTAGGCGAAGACCGGCAGCCCGACGGCGGCCTTCCACCCGCGCTGGAGGCGCCGGCGCGCCGGCCGGCGAACGAGGCGCTCGCGCACGGCCTGGTCCTTGATCGCGTAGGTCGCCAGCGTGGCGCGGTAGCGCTCGATGTGCTCGCGGAGCTCCTCGAGCCGCTCCGGCGCATGCGTCTCGAAGTAGGCCGCGGCGTCCACGATGGAGCGGGAGAGGCGCACGGTGTCGATCTGCCCCGTGGAGAACCCCCGCTCCTCCTGGAGCTCGAGCACGAGCTGGTCGCGGTAGAGGCCCTCGACCTCGCGGACCAGCGTGGCGTGATCGAGCCGTTCCACGTGGACGATCTGCGCCTCCATGGTCCACTGGATGGCCGTGGTCAGCTCGTCCACGGCCTTCAGCGGGTCCTGGGCGTAGAGATCGAGATAGGGCGCCAGCGCCAGGGGCTCGCCGAACGCGACGCGCACCCGCCCGCCGAAGGACTTCCGGGCGTCGAAGGCGAGGCCCGTCGGGATCAGGACGAGGGGCTCGCCGGGCGCGCCGTTCCGCCGCCGCGACTCGTAGTCGAGGGCGATGCGCGCCGCTCCCGTCTTGATCCGTTGGACGCGGGACTCGGCGTGGGTCGTGCCCTCGGGATAGATGCCGATGAGGCCGCCGGCGGCGAGCGTTGTGACGCAGGCGTCGAAGGTCCCCACGTTCTTGTCCATCTTGTCGGGGTCGTCCTGGCGGCGGTAGACGGGGATGGCGCCGACCGCCTTGAGGAAGCGCGCCATGATCGGGTTTCTGAACAGCGTCGCCGTCGCCAGATAGTGGACCTTTCGGTCGACGACCGCCCCCACGAGCAGCGAGTCGATCAGGTTGTTGGGGTGATTGATGCACAGGAGCACCGGGCCCCGGTGCGGCACGCCTGCCGCGTTGCGGACGTCCACGGAGCGGAAGAGGAACCACACCCAGAAGCGCCCGACCATCCTCACCAGGGCGTAGAACGGATCGGGCTTGTCCATCACTTGCTCAGGAATTGCTTGAGGGTCGCCACGAAGAGCTCCGGGCGCTCGGTCGCCTTGGCGCCCGTGAAGTCCACCCGCGTGCCCCGCTCGCTCTTGTGGTCTGCCGGGTCGAGGCGGGCGGCGATCCGCAGGCTGGCCGGTCCCGCGCGGACCAGCAGCCCCTCGCCGCGGCTCTCGTCGGCCAGGCGGGTGACGATGACGTAGAGCCCGGCGGCGTCGGTCTCGCCCTTGTAGGACAGTCCCGTCTTCTGGCGGGTGACCTCGAGCCCGACGCCCTTCCGCGGCTTGCCGGCGGCGTCCTTGACGTAGCCCAGCACGGTGTAGCGGTACTGCGCCTCGTGCTCGGCCAATGCCGGTGGCGCGACGAGGCCGACGATCAGAAGGACGCCGAGCGCGGCGCGGAGCAGACTCCTGTGGCAGCGTTTCTCGTCCTCGCAGGAGCAGAGGACGGTGACGCGGCCCCGCTTCACCATCGCCCGAAGGCGCCTGAGCGCGGAGGCCGCCGGCTCGCGCGTGAGGCCGGCCACATAGCGGCGCCGCATCTCGGGCCAGCCGATGCGCGCCGCCTTGAAGGCGCGGAGATTGGCGACCTCGGCGCCAAGGTCCTTGAACCAGAGATCCACGGCGCTCTTCTTGATGCCGCGCGGCCAGAGCCGCATCACGAGCACGCGCGTCCCGTCGGCCTTTTGGGGCGGGTCGTAGACGCGCTTGGTGCGGAGCATCTAGCGCGGGGGCGGCGGAGGCTCGATGACGACCGCCGTGCCGTACGCCAGCACCTCGGTCACGCCCGGCGCCACGTCGTTGGCGTCGTAGCGCATGCCGATGATGGCGTTGGCGCCCGTGGCCGCGGCGTGTTCGAGCATGAGCTGGAAGGCTTCCTCGCGCGCTCGCTCGCACAGCTCCGTGTACAGCGTGATGTTGCCGCCGAAGAGTGTCTGGATCGTGGCGCCGAGGTTGACGATGATGTTGCGGGAGCGCACCGTGATGCCCCGGACCACACCACGGTTGGCGGCGATCCGGTAGCCGTCGAACGTGAAGGCCGTCGTAACCCACTGGCGGGGGATCGGCATGACGCGCCTCCTCAGTCGACCACGGCCACGGCCTCGATCTCGATGAGGCAGCCCTGGTCGTCGTCGTAGAGTCCCTTGACCTCGAGGAACGTCATGGCGGGGTAGTGCCGGCCGAAGAACTCGCGGTAGATCGGGCCGATCTCCTTGGCGCGCGTCTTGTACGCCGACTTGTCGAGGACGAAGATGGTGAGCTTCACGATGTCGTTGAGCTGGCCCGCGCGCGCCAGCAGCACGGCCTTGAGGTTCTGGCAGATCTGCCTGAACTGCGCCACGATGTCGCCCGGCCCGACGAGCTTGCCGTCCTTGTCGAGGGCGACCTGCCCGGCGATGTAGAGCGTCTTGCCGCCCTGGACTTCGATCCCGTGGGAGTAGCCGGCGGGCTTGGCGAGGCTGGGCGGGTTGACGGGCTGCACGAGCTTGGCCATGGAGGTCTCCTCGGGTCTCTCGGATTGTGCGCGTTGTCCGGGCGCGATTATACTACCCGCGCCTCATGTCCCGCCCCTTCGAGAAGGTCGCGCTGGCCGACGCCGTGGGCCGCCTCCGCCCCGGTATGAAGGTTCTGCTGCCGGCCGGCTGCGGCGACCCCGCCGCGCTGCTCGCGGAGATCCTTCGCCAAGCGGATCGTCTCGCTCCGCTGACGCTCATGGGGGGCTTGCGCCTCGACGACTACCCGTTCGCCGCACCCGAGTACGCGGGCAAGCTTCGCTTCGCGACGTGGCACCACTCGCCGAAGCTCGCGCAGGCCCAGGCGCGAGGCGACGTGGATTTCGTCCCCATCCGGTACTTCGACACGGTCAGCGTCTTCGCCGAGGGGGGCGCGTGGGCGCCCGACGCCGTGGTCGTCCACTGCGCGCCCCCCGACGGCGCGGGCTATCTCTCGCTCGGCGTCTCCGTCAGCTACTCGCTCGTCGCGGCCCGGCGCGCCCCGCTGGTGATCGCCCAGGTCAATCCGCGGATGCCCAGAACCCTCGGGAACGCATTCCTTCACCGCTCACAGATCGATTGCTGGGCGGAGGCCGAGCATCCGCTGGCGGAGTACCCGCCCACTGCCGTCGGCAACGTAGAGCGAAAGATTGCTGAACAGGTCGCAGTCCTCGTCCCCGACGGATCCACAGTGCAGGTAGGGGTGGGCTCGATCCCCCAAGCGGTGATGGAGGCGCTCGCGGGGAAACGCGACCTCGGCGTCCACTCGCTACTGGTGGACCACATGCTGCCGCTCATCGAATCGGGCGTGATCAACAACTCCCGGAAGCGGCTCCACCCCGGCCGGATGGACGTGGGCGAGATCATGGGCACGGAGCGGCTCTTCCGCTGGGCCCACGACAATCCCATGCTCAACATGGAGCCGTCCGACATCGTCCACGACCCGCGTGTGGTCGGAACCCTCGGCGACTTCGTCTCGGTCAACTCCGCCATCGAGGTGGACCTCCTGGGCCAGGTCAATGCCGAGAGCGTGGAGGGGCGGCAGGTCACGGGCATCGGCGGGCAGTTCGATTTTGTCCTGGGGGCGCGCCAGGCGGCGGGCGGTCGGTCGGTCATCGCGCTGCCGTCCACGGGCCGACAGGGCAAGGTCTCGCGGATCGTGGCGCGGCTGCCAGCGGGGGCGCGGGTGACCACGCCGCGCTTCATCGCGGACTACGTAGTCACCGAGTGGGGGACGGCTTCGCTCCGCGGAAAAAGCGACGCCGAGAGGGCGCGGGAGCTGTGCCGCGTCGCCCACCCGGCGTTCAGGGAATCGTTGGAGCGAGAGGCC
>DASYVT010000222.1 GCA_035936835.1 Candidatus Methylomirabilota bacterium
AACCCTAGCAGCGACGCGTGAGGCGTTCAAAGGCATTCATTCCGTCGGTCTCGCGATCGTGAGGAAGCTGAACGAACACACGCGACTCCTCCACAGCCTCGGTGGACACCTGAAAACCGGCCAGTCGTGGACGGGTCAAAACCGGCCAGTGGGAGAGCCACCCCCAGCGCGAGTGTTCTACCGCGTTCGCTCGTGATCGAGCAAGGCCCATGTCGGCGTTGTCGACGCCGACGCGGGGGATACCGAGATATCCCCTCGACGAAGATCGGGGCCTCCCTGCGCCAAAGCGCGATGCGTCATCCCCGCGTTGAGTGGTCAGGACGCGCTCCGCTCGCTGTGGAGCCGGGTGCGCCAGCTGCGCGGCCCGCAGGTGAGGACATGGGCGTGATGGAGCAGGCGATCGAGCATCGCGCTGACCGCCGCGGTGTCGCCGAAGAGCTTGCCCCAGTCCTCGACGGGACGGTTGGAGGTGATCAGCGTCGACGTGCGTTCGTAGCGGCGCATCACGATCTCGAGGAGATCCTCGGCCGCCGTGGGCGGGAGCTTGCGCATCCCGAGGTCGTCGATGATGAGCAGCGGGACGGTGGTGACGGCGGCGACGTAGTCGCGTCGTGTGCCGGCGAGCTGGGCCTCGGCGAGCTCCTCGACGAGGACGTGGGTCTCGCGATAGAGCACGCGGTGGCCTTGCTGGATCGCGGCGAAGCCGACCGCCTGCGCGAGGTGGCTCTTGCCCGTGCCCGGCGGGCCGAGCAAGAGGGCGTCCTCGTGCTGGGTCACCCAGCGCGCGGTCGCCAGCTCGAAGATGAGGGCGCGAGGCATCTTCTTGTTGAAGTCGAAGTCAAAGGTGTCGAGCCGCTTGCCGGCGTCGCGAAAGCCGGCGACCTTCACGCGACGCTCGAGCAGGCGGTCCTGCCGGCGGAGCAGCTCGTCCTGGATGAGCCGGGAGAGAAAATCGATGGGCACCAGCTTCTCGGCCTGCGCTTCGAGCAGGCGGGCCTCGAGCCCGGCGGCGATGCCGGAGCAGCGGAGCTGGCGGAGGGCGCGTTGGAGCTCGATGACGTTCATGGAGTGACCTCCTGGGTTTTCCGCGCGATGACATCGCGGTAGTGGGTGAGCTCGCGGATGAGCGGATCGACCTGGCGCAGCGTGAGGGGCGCCGGCGCGTGGCGCTCGAGATAGCGCCGGAGGAAGCGGTACTCAGCGACGCCGAGCTCGAGGGCGGCGCCGCAGGCGTCCGCGACGACGGCGCCGCCATACGTCTTCACGAGGGCGAGGACGCCGAGGATGCGGCGCACGCCGTGCGCGCCGTCGCGGCCGTGGATGGCCGTGCAGAGCGTGCCGATGGCCTCGCCCGCGCGTGCGGCGCGTGCCAGCAGCGTCAGGGTGGTCGCCGGGGTGCGGGGCGGGTGGTCGTCGGGATGGATGACGTGACGGCCGCGCGCGTGGCGGCGATGCTCGCGGAGCAAGCGCCCGGTGGGGGGCTCGAGGAGCCGGACGTGGTGATCGTCCCACTGGACGGCGACCACGCGCCCCAGCCAGCCGGGGGGCGGCGCATAGTAGGCGCCGGCGACTTCGACGCAGCCGTCGAGATGCACGGTGCGGAGTCCGTACTGGTAGTAGCGAAAGGGTTCGAGCGGCAGCGGGAGGAGGTGCGGGCGCTCCTCGGCGAACATCGCGGCGACCTGGCGCTTGGTGGTGCCGTGGATGCGGGTGTCCGCCCAGCGCGCGTCCCAGCGATCGAGATAGGCCTGGGCCTCGGCGAGCATCTCGAAGCGCCCGCCCTTGAGCGGCGTGCGTTGCGTGTGGCCGATGGCGGACTCGACCTTGCCCTTGCGATCAGGATGGCCCACCCGACAGGGCAGCGCGACCGCGCCGTAGTGGGCGAGCACGTCGCGGTAGAGCGGGTTGAGCGCGGGATCGTACACGTCGGGCCGGAGCACGCCTTCGCGCAGATTGTCGAGGACGACGACGCGGACGCTGCCTCCGAGCCGGCGAAACGCCTCTTCATGCAGCTCCGCCCAGCGGCGCGTGCTGGAGGTGAAGGTCAGCAGGCGGACACTCTTGCGGCTGGCGCCGAGCGTGAGGACGAACAAGCGGGTGCGGCGGTACTTCCCGGTCCCAGGGTCGCGCACCATCGGCCCGTCGCCGTAATCGACCTGCGCTTCCTCGCCGGGCGCGGTGACGATCACCGGGTGGGCGTCGGGCGTGCGCGTGCCACGCACCTGCACGACGTAGCGCCGCACGCTGGCGTACCGGGCCGGGAAGCCGTGCTGATCGACGAGGTCCTGCCAGATCGCCATGGCGTTGCGGCCCCGACCGAGCGCGAGCTCGATCAGCTCGCGGTACGGCTCGCAGGCGCTGGCCGTCGGCGCCCGGCTCGTTTGTGGAGGCCACGCCGGCAGGTCAGCGCGGCCCCGTGGGAGCCGCTCGAGGTCGGTGGACACCTGACTGGCCGGATTTGCCGGGTCGGTGGACACCTCACTGGCCGGTTTTGGTGGGGGACGCCGGCGGCGGGGCGCGCGCATCGCAATCCCCGCGGCCCGCAGATACGCCCCCGCCGTCTCGCGCCGGACGCCGGTGGCGTGTTCGATCCGACGGAGCGGCCATCCGAGCTGCCCCAGCGCGAGAATCTGCTGCTTCCTGTCGTCGCCCAAGATGTTGGCCATCCTGGCGGGAAACCACGGGCATCCCCGCCGCGTCAACGTCCTGGGGCGCGGCTACCTCACTGGCCGGTTTTCAGCTGTCCACGACTGGCCGGTTTTGGGTGTCCACCGAGGCTCCACAGCATCGATCGCAAGCTCAGCGTACGAGGGAACGGCGGCCTCGGAAACGGCCGCCGTTCCTGAATCGCTCTACAGCGTCTGCACGACCGCCGCCGGCCACGCGCGGGCGTCGACCTTCTCGTGCCATTCCTTGATCTTGCCGTTCGCGTCGATGACCACGCCGACACGCGCGGCGCCCTTGGCGGGGTCGACGTTGGCGCCGTAGGCGGTGCCGATCTTCCGGTCGGTGTCGCTGATCAGCGGAAAGTTGAAGTTGAACTTCTCGGCGAAGGCCTTG
>DASYVT010000223.1 GCA_035936835.1 Candidatus Methylomirabilota bacterium
TGGCGTCGTTGAAGACGCAGGTGCCCGCGCGATGCTCGGTCAGCATGGGAAAGTTCTGCGCCGTGAAGATGCCTGGTGTCCCGCCGCCTGAGACGACGGGCACCGGGATGCCCGCGCCCTTGAAGAGGCCGAGCGCGTGGGCGAAGAACTCGCGCGTCGTGGGCTCGCGGTTGGGAAAGGTCATGAGACCGCGGAACTGCATCTTGGGCAGGCGCGCGACCAGGCGCGCCAGGTCGAACGCGGCCTCGGGAGTCTGGACGCCCGTGCGGCCGAAGCCCGTGTCGCACTCGACCAGGAAGCGCACGTCGAGGCCGTGGCGGACGCCCGCCTCGCTGAGCTCCCGCGCAACGACATCATTGTCGAGGACCACTGTCAGCGCGGGCGCCCGCTTGATGAGCGCCATCAGGCGGTCGGTCTTGGCGCGGCCGAGGATGTTGTAGGTCAGCAGGATGTCATCCGCCACGCCCGCGTCCACGAAGACCTCGACCTCGCCGATCTTCTGGCAGGTGATGCCCATGGCGCCCGCCTGCATCTGGAGCTTTCCGATGGCGGGGATCTTGTGGGTCTTGATGTGCGGGCGGTTGCCGATGCCGTGCTTCGCCAGGTGCGCCTGCACCCGGCGGATGTTGTCTTCCATGATGTCGAGGCGGACGGTGACGGCGGGCGTGTCGAGGTCGCTGACGGCGTTCATGCGCGGCTCTCCCGTCGGTGAGGGTGGGCGGCGGGGCGGGCGCTCTCAGACATGCGCGTGGCCGCCGTGCCGGATGCCGAGAACGTAGATGACCTTGCCGAGCGCGATGAACTCGGCGAGGACCCACGTCAGCTCGAGGAGCTCGTCTTCGGTGAAACTGGCGCGGAGTTGCTCCCACTGCGTGTCGTCCACGGCGTGGTGGTCGGCGAAGAGCCGGTCGGCGTAGCGGAGCGCGGCCTTCTCGCGCTCGGAGAAAGGTCCGCGCTCGTAGTCGCGGAGCGCCGCCACCAGCTCCTCGGTGATGCCCTCGCGCCTTCCCAAGGCGTAGCGCGTGGTCATTCAATAGTCGCACTCGTTGAGCTGCGCCAGGCGAAGCCGCGCGAGCTCCTTCGTGCGGTGCTCGACGAGCCCCTTCCGCACCAGCGGCGAGTAGAAGGCGACGAAGCGCGCGAGCGTCCCCGGCAGCCTGGCGAGCGTCAGGATGAAGTTCGGATCGCCGCCGTCGGCCTGCCACTTCTCGAGCATCGCGCGGAGCTCGGGCGAGAGCGCGGCCGGGTCGAGGAGCGGCAGTCGTGGCATGGCGCGCAGGGCGGCGTTAGGGCGCCGTGACCGTGACGGCGCCGGCCGACGAGCTGATGGTGAAGTTGACGTCGCCCTGCTTGGCGTACTGGTACGACGTAAAGCCGGCGGGCGGCGTCGGCACCCTCGCCAGGAACGGCCCGCCGGTGACGCCCCCGGCCGTCCGCGCCTCGGTCAGATCCTCGATGGACCCGGGCAGCACCCCGAAGGTCGCCTGGTACTGGCGGATGGCGCTCGCGATGGCCTGGGCGTCGGCGCGCGCCTTGGTAGCGCGCGCGGCGGGCAGGTCCTCGCTGATGCCTTTCTGCTCTCTCTGGCACGCCGGCAGCGCAAGTGCCATCAGCGCGACCGCCACGACCGCCGCTCTCACCATGGGCGCCATTATGCCAGAGCACCCAACGATGCTAGTACCGGGCCTAGTACCGGGCATCCTTGGGCTTGTCTCCGTTGGGCCAGTCGCCCTTCTTCGCCTTGAAGTCGGGTCGCGGCTGCCGCGTGAAGTAGGCGGCGACGTCGTATGCCTCCTGGGCGGTGAGCGGAACGCCGCCCAGCGGCATCTTGGCCTTGACGAAGGCCGCGGCCGTGTCGAGGCGAGCCATGCCGGCGCCGATATTAAAGGAGCTCGATCCCCAGAGCGCCGGGAACACCACCTGCCCGCCCGCGCCCGTCACCCCCTGCCCCGAGGCGCCGTGGCATGCCGCGCATCTCTCGGTGTACAGCGTCCGGCCCTTCACGGGATCGGCCGCGTGAGGCGCCTCGATGCTCTTGAATCCGCGGCCTGTCACGGACACACCCGTTGGCACGTCCTTCGACAGCCACCAGATGAAGGAGAGGAGGCCGCGCATCGCGCCCGAGTCGAGCCGCAGGGGCTTGCCGTTCATCGAGCGGCGGAAGCACTCGTTGATGCGGTCGGAGAGCGTGATCACCTGCCCACTCCGCGGGTCGTACTCGGGATAGACGCCCCAGAGTCCGACCCACGGCGAGGCGTTCGGCGCGCGGGCGCCCTGGAGGTGACAGCTCGTGCACGAGAGCCCCGCGCCGACGTTCGCCTTGACGGAGGCGGAGGTCTGCTCGGCTATCCTCTGGCCAAACGAGATGGCGTCGCCAAGGGGGTCGGCCGCGATGGTGTCCGTGGCCGGAGGTGCCCAGGGCGCGTCGGCGGCGCGAGCGGCGCCGGCGGATGCCAGGAGCAGGAGGGCAACGAGAACTATGCTAACGCGCACGGCCGTCTACTGCATAGGCGAGTACGCCGTCGGTTTGAGGATCTGCGCCGTGAGCCGGCTGATGAGCGGCCCGTTCTTCTCGGTCTCGGCGAATTTCGCGAGGCGTTCCTTGTCGGCGACGAAGGCCGTCCACTTCTTCTCGCGGTCGGCGAGGCTGTCCCAGCCCAGCATGTAGATCAGCTGCTCGGACGAGCCGCCCAGCTCGTTGGTCCAGAAGCCGACGACCTGGATGCCGTACTGCTTGAAGTAGCCCATCGTGATGTCCGCGAAGCGGCGGCTGATGTCGGGCAGGCGTCCGGGCATGGCGTAGTAGGTGCGGAGCTCGTAGAGCATGGCGGTAGTCTCCTTGTCGGTAGGGTGTGCGCGGCAGGCCCGAATCTAGACGCGGGCCCGTTCGCTGTCAATTGCTCATTTGCGTCCCCATTTACTTTGGAGGCCCAAAAGCATTATGGTACTGGGCCATGGCCGACAAATTCGTCACCCTGCCCGAGATCCGGAAGCACGCCAAGAAGGTCCTGCCGAGAGACGCGTGGAACTTCGGCGACGGCGCCGCCGAGAGCGAGACCACGCTGCGCCGCAACCGGCGCGCCATCGACCGCCTCGCCATCCGCCAGGACATCCTGGTGGACGTCCGCGAAATCGACCTCCGCACATCCCTGCTGGGCCTGCCGCTGTCGTGGCCCGTGGTGATCGCGCCCATGGGCGGGCTCATCCTCTTCCATCCGGAAGGCGACCGCGAGATGGCCCGCGGCGCCGCGCAGGGCGACACGCTGCAGTTCCTCTCGGGCGCGGCGGGCTGGTCGGTGGAGGACGTCGCCAAGGCGAGCCCGGGCCCGAAGATGTTCCAGCTCTACCACCACGGCGACCGCGCGTGGGCGGCCGATCTCCTCGCGCGCGTCGAGGCCTCGGGCTATCAGTCCGTGGTCCTCACCGTGGACGTCCAGGTCTACGGCAGGCGCGAGCGCGACATCGTCCACCGCTTCAGCCCGCGCGACGCGATGTCGCATGCGCCCAACCCGCGTGGCCCCGACGGCAGCTACCCGGAGCGCCTGACCTGGGATGACGTGGCGTGGCTCAAGCAGACCACACGCCTGCCCATCGGGATCAAGGGCATCATGACCGCGCGCGACGCCAAGCGCGCCGTCGAGGCCGGCGTGGACATCGTCTGGGTATCGAACCACGGCGGCCGCCAGCTCGACCACACCCAGGGCTCGATCGACGCCCTGCCGCCGATCGTGGACGCCGTTGCGGGCGCCGCCGCCATCGTGGTGGACGGCGGCTTCACCCGCGGTACGGCGGTGCTGAAGGGCTTGGCGCTCGGCGCGACGGTCGTCGCGGTGGGACGCACGGTGCTGTGGGGACTTGCTGCCGACGGCGCCGCGGGCGTCGCCTGCGCGCTCGACATCCTGCGCCGCGAGCTCCGCACGACGATGGCGCTCTCGGGCCAGACGAGCGTCAAGAACCTGGAACGAGACTTGGTCTTCCGCGTGGACTGACGCGCGGCCTACGGCGCTGCGCCGACGAACCCCTCGACGGGAATCAGGCGCTTCGCGACAGGGTCCACCGCCAGGAAGAGGCTCTCGAGCGCGACAGCGCCCAGCAGCGCGGGGCCGTCGGGCGCGATGAAGCAAGGCATGGTGACGCCCGGGCCATCGAGGGACAGGCTCACTTCGGCCACGGGCCAATCGGCCCGCTGGCCCCTGGCGATCAACACCTGCTGCGAGCGCCGGACCGCCAGTTCCAGCCGCTCGGCCAGCGATCGCGGGACGACGAGGAGCGTTGCGCCAGTGTCGACCAGGAGCTCGGCGTCTTCGCTGCGTCCCGTGGGTCCGGTCAGGCGTCCCCTCACGCGGAACAGTCCCATAGCCTCGACTCTAGGTTCAGCGCGGCGACCCCGCAAGTGTTTCAGCAACGATACGGTGAAAAGCGGGAGCACCCACGCCCACTGAGGTCCGGAGCCGATAAGGGCCTTTGTCGTTCCTATGCTCCTCGCGTGATCATCCCTTGAGCAATGCGTCGGTCTTCGCCGCCATGATGAAGTCGTTCCTGTGAAGCGCGTGGATCTTGTGGGTCCACCACGTCACCGTCACCCTCCCCCATTCGGTCAGTAGGGTTGGGTGGTGGCCTTCCTCCTCGGCGAGGGAGCCAACGTGATTGGTGAAGGTCAGAGCGTCGGCAAAGCTTGCGAAGCGGAACACCCGCTCCAAGCGCTGGACACCTTCGCGCTCGACCAGTTCCCATTCGGGGATCTGAGGCTTGAGTTCCGCGATCTCTGCCTCGGTCACCCGCGGCGAGTCGCGGCGGCAGGCGACGCACCGTTCTCTGGCCAGGCTGCTCACGCGTGCATCTCAGTCCCTCGCCGTCTGTGAGGGCTCGACTGCCATCGCGACGAACTCTTCCACGCTGTGGCGATGCGGGCGGCCATCCTGGGCGCAGGAGATCAGCCGGTCCGCTTGCCGGACAACGGTCCAGTCAGCGTAGGCAGCGGCGAGCTCCCTGGGCGCAAAGTGGTCCACGACTTCGCCCTTCTCGACGTAGACGACTCGGTTGGTGAAGACGATGTGGGCATGGCGGCCACCTGGGCGCGTTAGCGCCTTGAGCCGTCCAAAGAGTCGCGCTCGCTCACGGCGGGGCACGTAGTGGATGGACCCGCAGGAGTAAATGAGATCGAAGGGACCGTCCACCTTGACGCGGGACATACCGCCCGGGATCCAACGGACCGTAACCCCCTTCTCACGCGCCAGCCGTTCCGCCTTGCGGAGCCCCGCCCGGGACGCATCCACCGCCGTCACGTCGCAACCCTGGCTCGCGAAGAAGACGCTGTCTCGCCCTTCGCCGCAACCGAGGTCGAGCACTCGCGCGCCAGGCGGCAGGAGCGCGCCGACCTCCTTGGCCAGCCGCGAGGGGGCAGTTCCCCAGATGTATGTCCTCGGAGTCCTCGCATATTCTTGGGCCCACGGGCTTCGCATCGCGGTACTCACCCTCTGGCGGAGCGGGCGCGCGAGCGCCAGGAAGGCACCACACTCGCGCAGAAACGATGTCCGTCGCGGTTCTCGTGCGGGCACCGGAAATATTCCTTCCTGCAGCGCTCCAGCGAGCCGGGCGCGACAGAGCAAGTGCCGGCCACTCTAGCCGCCTCGCTTGCGCCGCAGGAGGGTGTCCGCCTCCCGCGCAACCGCGATCAGCAGATGTCCCATCTTCGGGTGCTCGGGGTGTAGGTCGGGCTGGATGCCGTGCCCCTGGAGCGCTTGTGTAGTGATGGGACCGATCGACACGACCACCGTTCTGCCGCGGAGCGCCTCACGAAGCGCGTCTGCGCGCCCCATCTCGGCCGCCACGCGGAACACGTTGTCCACCTGGTTGGCGCTGGTGAATAGCGCCACCTCCACGTCGCCCGCCGCCAGCCGATCGATGGCGGCCCTCAGTGGGCCCATGTCCTCGGGCAGCGCCCACCCGTACACCGGGACCGCCGTGACGCGGGCTCCGCGCTGCCGTAGCCCGACCAGCAGCTCTTCGTTGCGCGCGCCGTACTCCTGAACGGCGACGCGCTTTCCCGCGACCGGGAGCTTGAGGTCCAGCGCCGAAAGCAGGTCGCGCCAGGTATTCGGCTCGGGCACCGCGAGCGCCGGCGCGAGGCCAACCTCCTTGAGCGCGGCGATTGGTTTGGGCCCGCGGCAGACCAGTGTGAGCCGTCCCAGCGCCTTCACCACCTCGTCCTTCGGCCAGCGCGTCGCGCACGCGGCGATCAACATCCGCGTGCCGACACCGGTCAGCAGCATCAGCACGTCCCAGTCGCCGGCGAGAAGTGTCTCGCCGAACGCGAGCGCTTCGCGCTGGTCGGTCAGCGGGACCTCGCGCATGGACGGCGCCTGGATCGGCTCGCCGCCGTAGTTGCGGATCAGTTCAGCCATCTCCGCCGACCGGCGGCTCTCGAAGCTGACTACCCGCAGCCCGTTCAACGCGTGAGGCATGGCACCTGTCTAAGACTCCCCGAGCCCGACGAGCACCAGGGTGCCATCCTCGACCCGCCGAAACGCAAAGCGATCCTCGCCCTCCGGCCGCTTCACACTTCGATCTCGATGTCGGCGCCGGTGACCCGCACCGGGTAGCTCCTGACCTCTCGTCCCGCCGGCGGCCCCATGACAGCCCCGGTCTTGATGTCGAACCTCGCCCCGTGCCAGGGGCATGTCACTTCGGCTCCCTCGACCGTCCCTTCGGACAGCGGCCTCCTCGATGCGTGCACGTATCGCTCAGCGCGTGGAACGCTTCTCCCACGCGAAAGAGGGCGATCTTCTGGCCTTCCACTTCGACCAGCTTGGCCTGCTGGTCTTCCACCTCATCGGTCGTGGCCACCTTCATGAATTTGGGCATCGCCCCTTCCTCCTCTGGGTCGGTTCAGTCTTCGACCGCTCCTTCCTTCAGCCGCTTTCCCCCGGGGTTCGCCAGCCTCAGTTCTTCGTCGTGCAAGGCTTGACCGCGGGGTTGTCGACGAAGAACTGCTTGTTCACCTCGATGAAGTTCTTCCAGTTGGTCGGCGTCTCGTCCTCGGCGAAGATCGCCTTCACCGGGCACACCGGCTCGCAGGCGCCGCAGTCGATGCACTCATCCGGGTGGATGTAGAGCATCTCCGGCCCCTCGTAAATGCAGTCGACCGGGCAGACCTCGACACAGGCCTTGTCCTTGACGTTGATGCACGGCTCCGCGATGACGTACGCCATGGTGATCTTCCCTCCCCCTGCTCTGCGGCTCCCTCAGGCGTCCGCGAAGCCAGCCCTGTCCTCCGCGAGCCTGCCGTAGGCAAGCCGCCCGGAACCTGTCAACGAGAATGAGACCGCGGGTCACGAGTTTAGTGTGTGAGCGCCTCCTCGATTGCTCGGGTCCTGGGGGAATCGATCCAGACCTCGGTTGGCGCCGCCGCCGGCTTCGGTGGGCCGACGGGAAACCGCGCGGGATGTGCCGCGTACGCCGCGGCGAGCACGGTCGCTCGCTCGGCCACCCGGTGCTCGGCCAGTCACTGCGGCCACACGACTCGCCCGTCAACCGCAATGGAGGCGACCATGCGCGGCTCTAGCGTCATCCTTCGACCACGCTGGGGGGACAGTAGCTCCTCGGGCTGGAGGTCGCGAACCCGCAAGAAGACCAGCTGGCCGCCTTCCATTCCCTCGAAGCTCATTCCGCCGAAACCCACATGGGCGGCGCCACCGCCATCGTCGGCGAAGACGATCTGATCGGTTGGCAGGGGCACCTGTGCTCCGTCTCCGAAGACGACAGACGTTCCAGGGGGACCGTTCTGCAGGATCGGCAGCTTCGACACGACCTCCGGTTCGCGGCTGATGCGGGTACCGGGAACGAACTCGATGAGCAGTGGATAATTGTTCACGCTCGTCCTCCTACGCCGTCGGCGTCGCGGCGGCGCGCCCTCGGTGGAACTTCTCCATCTCCTGGTTGGCGCGTACGATCACCGCCAGCTTCTCCTCGACGGCGCCGAGTTGCAGGCCGGGGATGGCGAAGTAGGCCTCAGTGTCGTCGGCGCCGGTGTAGACGCGGTTGCCGATGCAGCCGAAGCTTGCGGCGGTGCGCGCCGAGTTGATCGCCTCCGGCAGCACGGCGCAGGTGGGCCGCCCCATGGTTGCCCCGGTGCCGGCCACGCCCGCCACCTGCAGCGCCGTCTTGCGCGTCGGGATCTGCGGCACATCCTCCATCTTGAGGTACGAAAGACGCACCATCGTTTGCACCAGGCCCATCATCTCCTGCTTTTCCGCCGGCGAGAGCGTCACGTTGTGCGTGTGCGCCCCCACCAGGCAGCGCTTGTGATCGTCGGCGACGGTGAGGAACACCTCCCCGGCGGCGGCGCGTCGACGAACGTGATGGCCACCGGGGCTGAGGTGAGGCTCAGCAGCTCTGTGAGCGACGTCTGCGACATGGCTTTCCTCCTGGGTCGACAGACCATACATCGCGGCGACGCCGACCACCACGGTTTCGCCGTCCAGCTCTGCGCGCGGCAGAGCCTGCCAATAGGAATGAGACGGTGGGCTCACCAGTTTAGCTTAGTCTGATCCCCGCCGCCATCGCGGGCGTGTCCCCGGCCGGGACCTGGCCGGCCGGGGCCGGGCTCTAGGCTTCCGCCCCGAGCCCCTGCGTAGGTTCACCGGAGCAGGGGCTCGGCCCTTCCAAGTGTCTCAGCAACGATTCGGTGAAAAGCGGGAGCGCCGACGGAACCTGTCAATGAGAATGAGACAGCCAGGGCATGAGTTTAGAGTCTAACTTACTTTGTCCGCATGAGGTTGAACCTGAGCGGGGTGGCGCTATTCACGATGCCGGTCATAGCATCGTCCTTGACTGTCAGATACCCGCTGATCATACCGCTCGGAACGGTAAGCCGATACTCATCCCCGGAGACGGAGCCGCCGACCGGACCGATCACGTTGCGGGCCGGTGTGACCAGGTTGATGCGCCCCGTCACGTCGGCATCCTTTTGCTCGAGTACCATCTGAACTTGACCGCCCAGAGGACGATTCGTACTCTCCCAGGTTCCTACCCAAGTCCCGGTCACGTTCACCGTCGGTGCTGCGGGTGGCGCGCTGGCACAGCCGCTCATCAACACCAGAAGGCCGATCAATAGCGACCGCATGACGTTCATCGCGATTCCTCCTCAGCAAAAGGGTCACGTCGCCACTCCGCCTCGGCCGCACCCGCCGTGGCTACTGGATCACCTCGCTCGCCCGCAGGACCAGTGACGGTGGGACGGTTACGCCCAGGGTCCTGGCTGTCCTCAGATTAATCACCAGCTTAAACTTGGTCGGCCGCTCGTCGGCAGGTATCCCGCCCCGAACCAAAGCAAGGACCCTTCATGCCTTCTCCACGGACTGGCCAAGGGCGTGCCGCCTACTCTGTCCGCATGAGGATTGTTGCCTGGGCGCGCTGGTGCATCACTCAATTACCCGATCCGCTCGCAAGAGAAGTGCCGGGGGAATCGTCAGACCGAGGGCCTTGGCAGTCCTCATGTTCACGACGAACTCAAGCTTCCGTGGTCGGTCCACGGGCAGGTCCGCGGCTTTGGCCCCCTTGAGGATCTTGTCAACATAGATCGCGGTATACCGGAAGATGTCCGTTACGTTCGGTGCGTACGCCATCAGACAGCCAGCCTCAGCATACTCGCCAATCTCAAAGATGCCGGGCAGCCGGTGCTTGAGAGACAGTTCGACGATCCGCTTGCGCTCGCGGTAGTAGTGGGGCCCCTGCAGCCCGAGCACGGCCTGCACCCGTTCTCGGGCCATGGTCTCGAAGGCCTGGTCGATCTGCTCGGCGATCCTCTCGACCGGGTCGGCGCCCGAGATCTCGACGAGCTGGAGCTTGACCTTCAGCCCTCGCGCGGCGGCCTCGACGTCAGTCACCATCCGATCGCGAAGCGGGTGGTTCGAGGGGACGAGCACGCCGATGCGCGCGGCGGCCGGGAGGGCCTCCTTGAGGAGTTCCAGTCGCTTGGGGTTGAGCTCGATACTGAGCAAGGCGATGCCAGTCATGGTCCCGCCGGGTCGCTGCCTGCTCTGCACCATGCCCGCAGCGACCGGGTCAGAGACTCCGGCGAAAACGATCGGGATCGTTCGGATCGGGGACCAGTTGCTGATTCGCTCGCCAGCATGGGAGGGAATCGGACCAAAGGCGAAGGCGGCCGCTGCCGGGGCGACGATGACATCGGGCGCAAGCTTGACGATCTCCGCGGCGATCTCGGGTCGCTGCTCCGACCTCGATGCATGCCGGTATTCAACGTGCAGGTTCTGTCCGGCCACCCAGCCGAGCTCGCGCAGTCCCTCGCGAAACGCCTCGAGGTAGGGTCGATCGGGTATCGGAGTGATATCCGAAAGAAACACGACCGTCGCCGTCCTTGTCGCGCGCTGCGCCTCGGCGGTGAGCCGAGGACCCGAGAGGATGAGGGCGAGAGCAAGCACAACGGCGGGGGAAAGGACCATCCACCTACCGGATGCCGAGCCCGTCGGTGCTCCCACCACGGTCGGCCTCACCTTCTCTCGATCTCGCGATGCTGTTGAGGCCAGGATTTCCGATCCGTCATACTCTCCCCTCTGGGTCAGGGTCGGTGACGCCTCAGCATAGCTCTACTCCAGACCGCCCGTCGGGCGCGATTTCGGTGGCGCCGGTCGCGGGGGGATTGATCCAGACGTCCGTGGGGAGCGCTGGCGGTTGGGGGGGGCCACCGGGGAAGCGTTCGGGGTGCGCACCATAGGCTGTGGCCAGCACAGCCGCCCGTGCCGCCACCCGCTGCTCGGCGAGGCCGTGGTGCACGACGTAGGGCGTCAGCAGCCCAAGGCTGGTGTGATGATGTTCGGTGTTGTACCACGGAAAGAAGACGTGGCAGTGGGCCCGGGCGTCTTGGATCGAACCAAACCGCCCCGGGAACGCCGGCCG
Organism: Candidatus Methylomirabilota bacterium; assembly: GCA_035936835.1. Lineage (NCBI taxonomy): Bacteria > Methylomirabilota (SeqCode) > Candidatus Methylomirabilota bacterium. The sequence continues at coordinate 10,918 of DASYVT010000223.1, forward strand.
GTACTTCAGGGTCTTGAACTGGGCCTCGGAGAACGGGTTGTCGTTGGACACGTGGGGCCGGCTGCGCGTTTTCGTGATCCCCAGGTCGGCCAGCAGGAAGGCGACGGACTTGGACGTCATGGCCGAGCCACGGTCGGCGTGGATCGTCAGCTGTTCGCGGCCGATCCCCTGGCGGGCGCACGTCTCGTGGATGAACTGCTCGGCGAGCGTCGCGCTCTCCCGGTGGGCTACCATCCAGCCGACGACGTAGCGGCTGAAGACATCGAGCATGACGTACAAGTAGAAGTACGTCCACTTCGCCGGCCCGAGCAGCTTCGTGATGTCCCAACTCCACAGCTCGTTGGGCCGGCGGGCCAGCAGCTCCGGGACCGTGTAGCAGGGATGCCGGAGCTGGTTCCGCCGCTCGCGCACCTCCTGGTGCTCCGCGAGGACGCGGTACATCGTGCGTTCAGAGCAGAGATAGTGTCCCTCGTCCAGCACCGTGGCGTAGACCTCGGCCGGGGCGAGATCCATGAACCGTGGTTCGTGCAAGCGGGCGAGGACGGCGGCGGGCTCGCCGGCGCTGAGCGCCCGGGGTGGTCGCCCGCGCCGCGGCGAGGGACACTGGGGCCGCCGCCGACGGTAGTAGGTCGCGCGCAGCACGCTGCCGCCAGCGCACGCTCTCGCGCTCCAGCTCGGCCATCCGCTTGTCCCGCGGGTCCGGCACTCGGGCCACGGGCCCGCGCTTCTTCGGACCCAACCCGGCCAGCTCCCCGCGCTCCCGGGCCGCCCGCCAGGTCGTCAGATGCGACGAGTACAGGCCCTCCCGACGCAGGAGCGCCCCGACCGCCCCGGGGGTCTTACACCCGTCGGCCTCCCGGACGATCTTCCGCTTGTACTCCAGGGGGAACCGCCGCCGCGTCGCCTTCGCCGCCACTTCGATCTCTGCCCCACCGCGAGCCCGCTCCAGGGTGCTCATCGGCCTCCGATCCTGTCTCGCCCTCGACATTAAACTCCCAGGGGGTTACTGTCTCACTCACGTTGGCAGAGAGGGCGACGCCCACTGAGGTCCGGAGCCGATAAGAGCCTTTTTGTTTCCTATGCTCCATCTTGCCGGCGGCTTCGGATAGACCGTCAATTCAGTCTCGAGCGCCGTGGGCAGTGACTCGTGCTCAGGCGTCCCCTCACGCGGAACAGTCCCATGGCTCCGACTCTACGCCGAGCGCTGAGAGCCTCGCAAGTGTCGCAGCAACGATACGGTGAAGAGCAGGATCGCCGCTGGTGACTTGTGGCATTCTCACCGCTGTGACAGCAGCTACATCCGTGCGGAGGCAAGGCTGGCGCCGGGCATGAACGAAGCTGACACTTGCCGGAGGCAAGTCGTGCCCCTTCTTCAGAATCTGCAATACATGCTCCAGTTCGACGTGGCGTTCCCGCCGGACAAGATTCGCCAGACAGTGTCTGGCGAATCTGCCTTGAACATTCGCTCGACGCTGTCGAACAAATCTGAGACGCTGTCTCGGATTTTCACCCTTGACGCCCTAGCGATGGCCGCGACGGGGTCCGCGTGAATTGCGTGGCGTCGGGGCCGGAGCGAGCGTCGGAGTGACGGACCGCCGATGATTCGGCTCTCCGAGCGTACCTACGAGGAAGCCGCCAGGCTCGCCCGTGATCCGAAGGCGGTGATCATGTTTCCGCTGGGCGCCATCGAAGAGCATGGTCCGCACCTCCCGCTGCTCGTGGACTTGCTGGGCGCGGAGGAGCTGGCGCGGGTGGTCGCGCCCTACCTGCGGCGCGCGGGCTGGCGACCCGTGCTCGTGCCGTCGATGCCCTACGGCGCGAGCCCGCTCGCCGAGGATTGGAGCGGCACGGTGTCGCTCTCGATCGGGACGCTGCGGCGGGTGGTGGGGGAAATCATTCGCGGTCTCGCCCGCCACGGCTTCCGGCGGTTCGTGCTCACCAACTATCAGGCGGATCCAGGGCACCTCCGGGCCATGGCCCTCATCAAGCGCTCTGCCGAAAGGCGCGGCCGGGTGCAGGTGCTCTTCGCCGGTTTCGCACCGGGCCGCTCGAATGCGACCATGGTCAATCCCCGCATCACGGCGCTGCTCCGGAGTCCGCGGCCGAACCGAGAGTGGCACTCGGGCGAGCTCGAGACGGCCACGGTGCTGGCTGTTCGGCCTCGACTCGTTCGTCGCGCCCTCGCGCGCCGACTGCCGCCCGCCTGGGTGGATGTGAAGCGCGCGCTGGCTGAGGGTCGCACCACATTCAGAAAGATGAACCCGAAAGGCCGGGGATACTTCGGCTGGCCGGCGGCGGCGCGCGCCGAGACCGGCCGCGCCGCCCTCAAGCTCCGGGCCCGATTGATCTCGCAGGATCTGATCTCCGCGCTCCAGAGTTGGCACCCAGCGCGGAGAGCCAACCGCAAGGCCCGTGGCTGAACGTGAGCGGACTATGGGGCCAGCTGCTAACGCACGGCTGAGCGGCCGGCGCTTCGGGCCCTCGCATGGTGGGAAGAGTTTGGCGCCGGTCCGCTCCAGGCGCTTGTTCGGCTGCTACGCCGCCGCCGGTGCTTGAGGCCGCTGTGATGTGATGATGTACGCGTGCTTGATGGTCTGGCCAAAGAAGTCGCTGTCTCTCACTTCCACCCGGCCATGCTCGATCGGCATCGCACGGTTGAGGGCCTGAACGCCGGGGTCCTGGGGGTTGATGACGACGATCCGCGAGAGGCTGGTCAAAACCTGCGCGCCCAGTCGTGACTTGATCTGGCTGACGAAGTAGTCGACGACGCTTTGCGTGTCATCTCCGGCCCACGGAGCAGAAACGATCAAGTCCCAACAATTGGGAGCCCCTTCGCGCATGAAGAGGGCGAAGAGCGCGAAGGGCCCCCTCTCCTCGGCAATGTGCGCTTCGAGTTCGGTGAACTTCTCTGTGAGCTCGGCTGTTGTCATAGAATCGCCACCATCTCCTCGGCTGCCTGAATCATCGCCATTGCGCCAGGTTGCTGCACCACCCCGACAGCATTGTATCGCGACTCGACCGTCCACCTGGCCACGGCGTTCCAGAGCGGAAAGTGGTTCTGCATGATCCGCGGGCCCTGCCCTGACAGGCGCAGCAGGACGTCAAGGTCGTGGGTCTGGAAGCTTCTGTAGGCCTGGAACTGGCTGCCAGTGCTGGGAAACTCTGTCCAGTCGAGAGTCCGGCAGATCCGAGCCTTGAGCGCCACCTCGACGGCGTAGCCGCAAAGATAGGTGGCGCCGTCAAATCGGCCGGCCGTGAGGAGCGCCGTGGCGTCCTCGATTCGGGCACGAGCGATGTTGTCGAGTTCCGCGACTGAGATCATAAAGATGAGGGACTACGCGCCGGCTGGCGAGCTAGAATTCGGCCAAAATGCGTAGCGCCAAGGGCCAAACGAGCGTCGACAGGGTGTGCCGGGATCGCGGCTTACGGCGTCATCAGCCGACGAACCCCTCGACGGGGATCAGGCGCTTCGCGACGGTGACGAGCAGCGTTGCTCCCGTGTCGACCAGGAGGTCAGCGTCTTCGCTGCGGCCCGTGGGTCCAGTCAGGCGTCCCCTTACGCGGAACAATCCCATAGACCCGACTCTAGGACGAGCGTTGAGAGCCCCGCAAGTGTCGAAGATCCGATACGGCGAAGAGCAGGCGTGCCCGCGGCCAGTAACGCCCAAAAGCCAATATTGGCCTTGGTGTCCCCTATGCTCTGGGGAGAGCCGCGGAAGTGTGGCGCCAGAGGGCGGAGCGCAGGAAGAGGAAGGTGAGCACCACGACCATGCCCGCGGCCGGATAGATGGCCGCGGTGCGTGGTCCGGTGAGGGCCACGAGGTAGCCCATCCCGAGCGCGCCGACGGGCGCGCCCCCGGCGAAGCCGAGCTGGAAGATGGCCAGCACGCGGGCGCGGTGGCTCTCTGGTGCCTCGATCTGGGCGATGGTGCGCCCCTGGGTCAGCGTCACGCCGGCGCCGATTCCCCAGACGAGGCAGATCAGCGCGAAGGCCCAGAGCGGCCCCGGCACGGCCATCGCGCCGAGCACGAGCGCGCCCCCGACCATCGCGAGCAGCACGGCGCGCCCGGGACGGCGGAGGGCGCCCAGCCGGATCTGGAGCATGGTGGACGCGATCGTCCCGCCCCAGAAGCACGTGTTGACCAGCGCCAGCTCGCCTGAGCCGCCGCCGTAGACGTCGCGGACGATCAGGGGCAGGATGACCGCGAACGCGCCGCCGTAGAAGACGCCTACCGCCAGCATCGCCGCGATCACCGGAAAGATGCGCTCGGAGCGCGCCACCTCGCGCAGGCCGTCCCGCATCGCCGCGAGCCGGCCCTCGTCGTGGCGGTGCGCGGCGGCGGAGGGCGCGGGCGCGAGGCGTGAGACCGCGACCGCGCCGGCGGCGAGGATGATGGCCTGGCCCACGAGGAGTGCCTGCGCCCCGATCCGCCCCGCCCAGCCCGCCACGACGATGCCGGCGAGCTGGCAGATGAACTGGCCGGCCGACGTCACGGCGATGGCGCGCTCCCGGCCTCGACGCACCACGCGCGTGAGGAGCGCGTCGCGCGCGGGCACCACGAAGGCGCCCAACGTGCCCATGACGATCCCGTAGCCGAGGAGCGAGGGATAGCCGAGGGCCCCGGCAGAGACGATGCCCGCCAGCGCGAGGGGCGCGAGCGCGGCCAGGAGGTGGTAGCGAAGCAGCAGGCGGCGACAGTCGGCGCGATCCGCCACGGCGCCGCCCAGCAGCATGAAGACGATGGCGGGCGCCATCATCGCCATCTGGGCGATGCCCACGCGCTGGGCCGGCTCCTTGAGGACGACGGCGACGAGCCACGGGAAGACGATGCTCTGTATCCCGAAGCTGGTGAACCAGGTGGCGACGCCGCCGAGGTACCAGCGGAACTCGCGCGTCTCGGCCGGGGGAACGATGTGGCCGCTCAGAGACCAGCGAGCCAGCCCACGAAGCCGGCCGCGAGCATCAGCGCGATGGGAGGCAGCCAGCGGCCGTAGAGGACGACGGCGGCCAGGAGCGCCAGCGCCCCCGTCGCCCAGTCCTGGACGCCCGAGCGCGCCAGCGTGTACACGCCCGCCGCCATGAGCCCGATGCCGATCGGCGCCAGCGCGCGCTCGGCGGCGAGCGCCCAGGGACGTTCTCTGAGCGTTTCCCAGTGGCGCGCGATCATGGCCGTGAGGATCGAGACCGGCAGGAACATCGCCGTGCACGCGAGCAGCGCGCCCGCAAGCCCGTGGGCGCGGTAGCCGACGAAGACGGCGACCAGCATGCTGGGCCCCGGCGTCAGCTGGGAGAGCGTGTAGCCGTCCAGGAACTCCCGCGCGCTGACCCACTGGTGGCGGTCCACCACCTGCCGCTCCAGCTCGGGGACGACGCCGAGGCCCCCGCCGACGCAGATCAGGCTGAGCCACAGGAATGTCCATGTCATCCGGGCGAGGTCGAGCATCACGATGTCGGGCGCGGACGATGGATCCACAACGACACCGGCGCCACCAGCAGGACCGCGAGGACCGTGTGGATGTGGAGCGGCCCCACGAGCAGGAAAATCGCGCCCGCCACGAAAAGCTCGCCGCCGCGCCGGATGGAGGTGCGCATGATACGCGCCGTGGTGACGAAGACGAGCCCGACCACGGCGGCGCCAGTGCCGTGCATGGCCGAGGTGGCGTTGGGCGTGAAGCCTATCCGGAAGTAAAGAGCCGCCACCGCGAGCAGGATCAGCGCGCCCGGAACGATGAGCGCGACAGCGCCCCAGAGACCGCCGCGCCAGCCCGCGAGCCTGACGCCGAGGGCCACCGCGAGGTTGGAGTAGTTGGGGCCCGGCAGAAGCTGGGAGAGCGTCAGGTCCTGGATGAACTCGTGATTCGTGATCCACCGCCGCTTTCCCACGAGCCCGGCGTGGAAGTAGACGCTGCGCCCGCCGCCCAGGCTCGTCAGCCCGATCCAGCCGAACACCTTCAGGATCTGGGACAGCCGGACGCGGCCCGTCACCGCCGCTTCCGTGGCGGATCATAGAGGCGTCCCCGCTGGCGCTTCCTGTGGCAGAGGAAGAGCGTGTACTCCACCGCGCGCGCCGACGCGCGCAGGCACCGCGCGTGCGAGCGGAGCGTCTCCAGGTAGCGGAGCCACTGCCCCACCGTGAAGCCGCGGCCGGCCGGGTTGGCGTCCACACCGCGCATCGCGTACAGCATCTGCCACGCGCGGATGTCGAGCACGCCGTAGCG
>DASYVT010000224.1 GCA_035936835.1 Candidatus Methylomirabilota bacterium
TCACCGCCTCGTACACCTTGGTGGTCCTGTAGTCGATGGTGGCGCCCTCGACCACGCCCTGCTTCATGGACGTGTAGAGCTCCGGGAACGGCAGCGGGGTCGGGTTGGCGCCCAGCGCGCGCATGGATTCGATCAGCGCGGGATTCTCCATCACGCGGATCTTCACGCCCTTCAGATCGGCGGGGGTGCGCACCGGGCCCTTCACGGTCTGGATGCCGCTGTCGCCGGTGCTGAAGTAGCCGAGCACCTTGTAGCCGCCCTGCTCCTCGATGCGCTGGGAGAGCAGCTTGCCCGCCGGGCCCTCCGCGATCTTCACCATGTGCTCCTGGTTCTTGATGAGGAACGGGAGCTGGACCACGTTGTAGGCGGGCGCGAAGTTGGCGAGGCCGCCCGCGCCGATGCACATGTGGATCGTGCCGAGCTTGATGCCCTCGAGCAGATCGCGCTCGCCGCCGAGCTGCGCGCCCCCGAAGACCTGCACCTCGAGCTTGCCGCCCGAGATCCGCTCGGCCACTTCCTTGAACTTGAGCGCGCCGTCCTGGTACGGATACGTGACCGGCGCGTGGTGCGCGAACTTGATGACGATCTTCTGCTGAGCGCCGGCGTCGCCGATGAAGCCGGTGAAGGACAGAGTAAGGGCAAGGACGGCGAGCAAACGTTTCATGGGACGTTCCTCCGGGTCAGGTGCTCGGGGTCGCTTCGGGTCACGGTCGAGCCGCGCTACGCGGTCGCCGCCTTCAGATCGTCGAGCTGCCTGCGCACGCCCGCGATCATGCACGCCAGATCGGACGTGAGCATGACGAGGTCGAAGCCGCGCTTCACCGACCCCGCCGCGAACGCCGCGCTCGCGCAGTGCATGGCCGCCTTGATGCCGTGCTTGTGGGCCGCGTCGCGGATCCGGTCGCAGGTGGCGATGTGCACCGGATCCGGGTTGTCGCCGCGCGGGGCCATGCCGAGCGCGAACGAGAGATCGGCGGGGCCGATGTACACGCAGTCGAGCCCCGGGGTGGCGCAGATCGCGTCGAGGTTGGCGAGGCCCTCCTTGGTCTCGATCATCGCCATGACCACCATCTCGTCGTTGGCCTTGGCCACGTAGTCGGCGCCGCCGTAGTGCACCGCGCGCACCGGCCCCGAGGAGCGCATGCCCACCGGCGGATAGCGGCACGCGGCCACCGCCTTCGCCGCGTCCGCCGCGGTATTGATCAGGGGCACGAGGATGCCGTAGGCGCCAAGGTCCAGCGCCTTCATGATGGGCGCCGGGTCGTTCCACGCCACCCGCACTACCGGCACCGTGTCGGTCTGCGAGATCGCCTGCAGCATCGGCCAGAGATCGCTCATGTCGGTCGTCCCGTGCTGCATGTCCACAACCAGGGCGTCGAAACCCTGGCGGGCCATCACCTCGGCGGTGAACCCATGGGACACCGAGAGCCAGCCCATGGTGACACACCGCCCGTCGCGCCACATCTGCTTGATCTTGTTCGGTCGCACTGTCGCACCTCGCGTCGTCGGATGGCCGGTCGCCCGGCGGGTGAGCTTCAGGTGGCCACGATTCTACGCCGAAGGGCGCGGAGATGGGAGAGGGGTAGAGCGGGGCGGACGGCGGAAGGGATTGTCATCACGGGCGGCTTCGTGTACTGCTATTCGCAGGCAGGATGCTGGAGATGGCGATCGCTACCAGGAGAAGGCCGAGAGGGAGGAGATCATGGGTGAAATGGGTCGTCGCGCGTGCTGGGCTCTGCTGCTCGCCGTGGTGTCGGGGCCGATGATGGCTTCGCCGGCGCGGGCAGCCACTTTCGTATACGTCGGCAACGCCGAGAGCAACGAGATCTACGTGCTCGAGCTCGACCGGCAGCGCGGCGAGCTGACGGTCGTGGAGAAGGTATCGATCCCCGGCATCGAGAAGCCGGGCGACTCGACGCCAATGGCGGTCAGCCCCGATCGCCGCTTCCTCTACGTGGGGACGCGCGGCGAGCCGAAGGTCGCGGCCGGCTTCGCGATCGACCCAACGACCGGCAAGCTCAAGCACGTTGCCAGCGGTCCGCTCGCAGACAGCATGGCGTACATCTTCACCGACCGCACCGGCCGCTACCTGCTCGGCGCGTCGTATCCCGGTCACAAGCTCACCGTAAACCCGATCTCGTCGCCCGGAACCGTCCAACCGCCCAAACAGGTGCTGTCGGGCTACCCAAACGCGCACTCGATCCTCGCCGATGCGGCGAACCGTCACGTGCTGGCACCCACCCTGGGCAACGACCGCGTCAACCAGTTCACGTTTGATGCTGCCAGCGGCACGCTGGCGCCGAACACGCCGGCGGCGGTCGAGGTGAAGGAGAAAGCCGGTCCGCGACACTTCGTGTTCCACCCCGGCGGCAAGCTCGTCTACGTCCTCGGCGGGGTCGACGGGGTCGTGTACGTCTTCGACTACGACCCCGGCACCGGGAAACTCACGGCGAAGCAGACCGTCAGCGCGCTGCCGCCCGACTTCCAGGGCAAGCCCTCGGCCGCCGACCTGCACATCACGCCCGACGGCCGGTTCCTCTACGCCTCGGAGCGCACGTCGAGCACGCTGGCCGGCTTCAAGGTCGATCCGGCGAACGGCACGCTCTCACCCATCGGCAGCGTGCCGACCGAGAAGCAGCCGCGCGGCTTCAACATCGATTCCTCCGGGCGCTACCTGCTCGCGGTCGGCCAGCTCTCTCACGGCCTGTCGAGCTACGCGATCGACCCGGCCAGCGGGAAGCTCACCAAGCTCAAGGAGTACCCGATGGGCAAGAACCCGAACTGGGTCGAGATCGTCGACCTGCCCTGAGAGGGAGTGCCATGCCCAGGAAAGAGATCGTCCGCGTCGATGCAGCGGCGGCGAATCCGAACCTGTCGCCGGCCACGAAGTTCGGCAGCCTCGTCTTCGTGTCCGGCCAAACGGGACGGCATCCGGTCACCGGAGAGCTCGGCAAGGACGTACGGGAACAGACCCGCAACGTGCTCGAACGGATCAAGACGATCCTGACGGCGGCGGGTACGTCGCTGGACAACGTGCTGACGGCAACGACGTATCTGACCAAGGTGCAGGACGTCGCAGCATACAATGAGGAGTACGCGAAGTACTTCCCGGCCAACAAGCCGGCGAGGACGACCGTGACGGTGGCGGCGCTGAACTCGCCCGATCTTATCGTGGAGATCACGGTCACCGCGTGCATCCCTGACTGACGCAGCCTCAACCTGGAAAGAAGGAGGACGACGATGGCAAGGATCGAGCCGCTGAAAATCCACGAGGTCGACGACGAGATCCGGCATGCCTGCGAGGAGGCCGAGCGCCAGACCGGCACCTCGGCGAGCACGCGAACCTACGCGAAGAATCCGGCCGTCTTCAAGGCGCTCGGCGCATTCCGCGCCGCGCTCGGGCGCGAGGGCACGATCGATCCGGTGCTCCGCGAGCTGGTGCGGATCAAGATCGCCGGCCTCAACGCCTGCCGATACTGACTCACGCTGCGCTATGCCGGGGCCCGGCATGCGGGAGCGACGGAAGCGAAGATCGCCGCGATCAACGACGAGAGCTCGGACCTCTTGAGCCCTCGGGAGCGAGCCGCCCTCAGGTTCGCCGAGAAGCTCGCCGTCGACCACCAGAAGGTCGACGACACGCTGTGGTCGGAGATGCGCCAGCACTTCTCGGAGGCCGAGATCATCGAGCTGGTCGCCCACACGACGCTCTACATCGGGTTCGGCCGGTTCAACGAGATCGTGGGGCTGGATCCGGCGTAGCCGCCGCGCCGGCTAGCCCTCGAGCGGGCGCCGGTGGTCGGCGGTGGGCAGGGCGAACGGCCACTGCCGGCGGAACTTCGAGTCCAGGCAGTGGCGACCACAGGCCACTTTCTCCGGCTCGTCGAACACGCTGCAGCGCTTCACGCCGACGAGGCACGGGAACCCGAGAAATTGCTTCGTCTCGAACTCGACCTCCACCTCCTGCTTCTTCCCGGCTCGCTCGCGGGCGCGTACATGCCTGGCGCCGGGCGGATCCTCAGCGAGGGAACCATCGTCAGCTCGAGCTCGGCCAAGAGATCGTAGTGCAGGCTCATAGCGGCACCTCCTCAGTCTGGAGTCCCAACGCTTCCTCATTCTCGCCGGGAAGGTGGAGCCTTGGCCATCCGTCATTTCGCTCCATTTTCTAGTGCGAACGCACCAGGGCCATGAAACGCGTTCCGTCCGGCCAGCCCGAGCCGCACGTGACCATACGGTGCTAGACTCCCGGGCCATGGACCTCGAGTTCCTGATGGTGCCGGGCGCGCCGCCGCCGCCGCCCACCGCGCCCTACAGCCACGCCGTCCGTGCGGGCGACTACCTCTTCGTCACGGGCCAGATGCCGTCGGATCCCAAGACCGGCGACAGGCTCGTGCCGGGCGGCATCGTCGAGCAGACGCACCAGGTGATGAAAAATCTCCAAGCCGTGCTCACGGGCGCGGGCACGAGCCTCGACCGCGCCGTCTTCGCGCGGGTCTACCTCGTGAACTTCCAGGATTACTCGGTAATGAACGGGGTCTACGCGACGTACTTCACGCCCGGGCGCCTGCCCGGCCGCACCTGCGTCGGCGTCACGGGCCTGGCGCTGGGCGCCCTCGTCGAGATCGACCTCGTCGTCAAGCCGTGAGCGGGGTCACCCGAGCTCCAGCGTGATGGGGCAGTGGTCCGAGCCCTGGACGTGGGGCAGGATCCCGGCGGCCTTGACCCGCCCGCGCAGCTCGTCCGAGACGAAGAAGTAGTCGATGCGCCAGCCGACGTTCCGCGCCCGCGCGCCTACCCGTCGCACGTCCCACCAGGTGTAGTGGCCCGGCTCGCTCACGAAGATCCGGAAGGTGTCGTGGTAGCCGTGGGTGACGAGCTTCGACACCCACTCCCGCTCGACGGGCATGAAGCCCGGGCTCTTCTCGTTCTCCTTGGGGCGCGCCAAGTCCAACTCGGTGTGCGCCGTGTTGACGTCGCCGCAGACGATGACGCCCTTGCCTGCTGCGCGGAGGCGCTCGGTGAGAGCCAGGAACTCGTCGTAGAAGGCGAGCTTGTGGGCGAGGCGCTCCGGGCCCATGCCGCTGTTGGGAAAATAGACGTTGAAGAGGTGGAAGTCGGGATACTCGGCGTGGACGATTCGCCCCTCGGCGTCGAGGACGCGCGAGCCGAAGGCTGTCGCGACGGCGAGCGGCTCGGGCTTGCTGTAGGTCGCCACGCCGGAGTACCCCTTCTTCTCGGCCACGCTCCAGTAGGATCGATAGCCCCCGAGGTCCTTCATCTCCGGCGTGATCTGGTCCTCCTGGATCTTGGTCTCCTGGACGCAGAGGACGTCGGGCTTTTCTGCGGCGACGAACTCCGGCAGCCCCTTTTTCCAGGCCGCGCGGATCCCGTTGACGTTCCAGGAGGTGAGCTTCACCCGAGGAGCGCTTCTGGGACGTCCACGACCTTGGCGCGCAGGTACTCGCCCAGGCTCTTGGCCTGAGGGTCGCTCCGCGTCGAGGCCGACACGCCCTCGCCGAGCAGGCGCTGGATCACGAAGTTGACCGCCAGGAGGTTGGGCAGAAGGTAGCGCTCGACCTCGAGGCCGCGCGCCTCGGGCAGGAGCTGGCTGAGCCGCTCGGCGGTCAGGAACTGGCTGAGCCACGCATACGCCTCAGGAGTGCGCGCCCAGACGCCGACATTGGCGTTGCCGCCCTTGTCTCCCGAGCGCGCTCCCGCGACACGCCCGAGCGGCGCCCGGACCGTCCTGGCGCCCGACGCTGGCGGAATGACCGCTGATTGGGGGAGTGCGGGGGCCATGTCTGGGCCCCCGCTCATGGTCGTCGGAATGGCGATCTCGCGCCCACCCACGTGCACCAGCTGTTCGATCAGCCCCGACGGCACCAGCGCCGGCCAGTAGACCGCGTAGGCCGTCTCTTCGGTCGGCGGCGAGGTCATGTGGAAGCCCGGGTAGTGCGCCAGCGCCATCTCGATCGCGCGGTTCGACCAAACGCGCCCGACCTTGGCGCCGTCGGGATCCTTTACCGTGATCTTGAGCAGGGCCTGCGCCGACTCGTTCGACTCGGGATCCTCCTGGTCCGAGCGGCGCAGCGAGACCGCGACTTCCGCGAAGCGCTCGCGCCCGCCCACCATGCCCCAGAAGGTGTCCTCGATGAGCTTGGCCTTCTCGGGGATGTCGAGCCCCGTCAGCACGAAGGTCATGGTGTTCTTGTAGCCGCCGACGTAGTTGAGACACAGCTTGGTGTCGGGCGGCGGCGGCTCGCCCTTCACGCTCCTCACGCGCACGCGATCGGGTCCGTCCTGGGCGAGACGAATCGAGTCGAAGCGCGCGCTTACGTCGGGGTTGAGATAGCGCGGCCCACCGATCTCGTAGAGGAGCTGGGCCGTGATGGTGCCGACGGAGACGAGCCCGCCCGTGCCGGGGTGCTTGGTGACGACGAACTCGCCGGAGGCCTCCATCTCCGCCACGGGGAAGCCGATCTTCGTGTACGTCGGCACCTCCTGGAAGAAGGAGTAGTTGCCGCCGCAGCACTGGGCGCCGCATTCCAGGATGTGGCCGCAGACGACGCCCGCCGCGAGGCGGTCCCAATCGTCGCGCTTCCAGCCGAACTTCCACGCCGCGGGGCCGAGCGCCAGCGCGGCATCCGTGACGCGGCCGGTGATGACGACGTCGGCGCCCTGGGCCAGCGCTAGGGCGATGCCCCAGCCGCCGAGGTAGGCGTTGGCGGTGACGACGGACGCGCGCAGGTCTTTTAACGGACGGCCTCGGTCGAGGTGCGCCAGCGCGTGGCCGGTTCGCTGCCACTCGTCGAGCTTCCCCAGCACGTCGTCGCCGGTGATGTAGGCGATCTTCGGCTTGAGCCCCTGCTTGACCGCGACGGCCTGCACCGCCGCGGCGCAGCCGGCGGGGTTGAGCCCGCCCGCGTTCGCCACGACCTTGATCCCCTTGGCGAGGCAGGCGCCCAGCACCTGCTCCATCTGGGTCACGAAGGTCGTCGCGTAGCCGGTCTCCGGCTTCTTCGCGCGGCTCTTGTAGAGGATGGCCATGGTCAGCTCGGCCAGGTAGTCGCCCGTCAGCACGTCGATGGGTCCTCCCTCGACCATCTCCCGCGCGGCCGACAGCCGGTCGCCGTAGAACCCGCTGCAGTTGGCGATGCGGAGAATGTCGGCCATCGGATCAGCCCCTCACCTTCATCGCCCCTCACCCTACCCTCTCCCCAGAGGGGAGAGGGAAACGGATGGTCATCGGATCACCTGGTCGGCGCGGCCGCTGAGGGACGGCGGCACGGTCAGGCCCATGGCCTTTGCCGTCTTGAGGTTCAGGACCAGCTCGAAGATCGTCGGCTGCTCGACGGGCATCTCCGCGGGCTTGGCGCCCTTGAGGATCCTCTGCACGTAGCCGGCCGCGCGGTGATGGATGTCGACAATGCTGGGCCCGTAGGAGACAAGCCCGCCCGCATCCACGAACTCGCGGATCTCGTAGACGGCGACGAGACGGTGTCGCCCCGCGAAAGCAACAACGCGCGCGCGCTCCGCGACCAGCAACGGGTCGTCGTCAACGAGGAGGGCGCCCGCGCGGCTCGTCCGGATCGCCTCCAGCGCGGCATCGAGCCGGCCCGCCTCCCGCACGCCGAAGTCCTCGATCTCCACGCGGAGCCTCGGGGCCAGGCGCTTGAGCGAGGCCAGCTCCTCGACGCTGGATGCGCTGCCGGGGTTCCACAGGTAGGCGATCCGCTTCACCTTGGGGTTGAGCTCCTTGATGAGCTCGAGCCACTTGCCGTTGAAGTCGTCGCCGGTCGCCAGTGACAGGCCCGTGATGTTCCCGCCCGGGCGCGCGAGGCTCTTGGCGAAACCCGAGCCCACGGGGTCGGTCGAAGTCGAGACGATGGGAATGGTCTTGGTCGCCTGCTGGGCCGCGTGCGTGACGATGGTGCCCGGCGTGACGAGAAGGTCGAGCTTGAGCGCCACCAGCGCGGCGAAGATGATCGGCAGGCGGTCGGGCCTGCCGTCGGCGTAGCGGTACTCGATGACGAGGTTCTTCCCCTCGACGTAGCCGAGCTTGGCGAGACCCCGCTTGAGCCCGTCCAGCGTCGTGGCGTCCGAGCCCGCGGGGCCGAGCCACACGTAGCCGATGCGCGCGATCTTGGCAGGCGTCTCGGCATCCGCCGCCGCGAGAAACGCCGCCAGGCCCAGCAGGAGAGCGGCCGCGAGCAGGCCGCGCGCGAGGCGCATGCCCTAGTCGCGCCCCATGGTATGGAACTCGCGGTTGGGCTTCATGTCGGCCAGATTGGCCATGCGGTTGGACAGGTTGAAGAAGGCCGCGACGGCGCCGATGTCCCAGATGTCCGAGTCCGTGAAGCCGTGCTCGCGCAGGCGCTCGAAGTCCGCCTGGTCGATCTCCCCCGACCGCTCCGTCACCTTGACCGCGAAGTCGAGCATGGCGCGCTGGCGCGGCGTGACGTCGGCCGCGCGGTAGTTGGCGCTGATCTGGTCGGCGAGGACGGGGTTCTTGCTGAGGATGCGGAGCGCCGCGCCGTGGGCCACGGTGCAGTAGGTGCAGTCATTGACGCGACTCACCGCCAGCACAATCATCTCGCGCTCTTGCCGCGAGAGCCCCGAAGGGCCCTTCATCAGCACGTCGTAGTAGTGGAAGAAGGCGCGGAAGTGCTCCGGCTTGTAGCCGTAGGCCAGGAAGACGTTGGGCGTGAAGCCCGCCTTGGCGGCGTTGGCCTCGACCACCTTCCGGATGTCTTCCGGAAGCGTCTCGGGCGCGGGCACGGGGAAACGGCTGATCGGCGGCGCGTTATCGGTCATCACGGCACTCTCCTCGGAGACGGACAGTGAAGCCCCGGTCAATGGTTCGGCCGGGGCTTCACGATCTCTACGGTAGGCGCGAGCTAGGCCTGCTGGATGGCGCTGAGCCTCCAGGCATTGGGTCCGACGGGCCGCACGAAGGTCCAGAACTCCTCGAACTTCACGGGCTCGGTGCGGCTGCCCTCCACGACCTGCCCGGAGCGCTCGTCGACCGTGTAGTCGAGGAGGCTCGCCAGGAAGTGGGCCGTGACGTAGTCCTGGCCGCTCTCCTGCCAGGCCTCGGTGACGGTAACCGAGCGCACCGCGATGCTGTCGAGCCGGTTGATCCGTCCCTGGCCGCGGAGACGGTCGCAGTCCTTCTGGAGTATGTCGGCCATCTCCGGGGTGATCGAGGCCGACGCCTGGCTCATGTCCCGCGCCATCCACGCCGCCTGCACGCGGAAGAAAGTATCAGAGGCGGTGTCGCTGAAGCGCGCGGGGTCGAAGCCAGCGTCCATCTGACGGATGTGGCTCACGCCGCGATCGAGGTCGCTCGGGCCCGTATCCACGGCCTGCGCTTGGTACATCTGGGGCTGGCCCTGCGGTTGACCTCCGCCATAGCCCTGGCCGTAGCTCGGCACGGGCTCGGTCGCTGCCCGGCGGTTCTTCATCATCCTGTAGAGGAGGAAGATACCGCCGCCGATCAGCAGGATCTCCATGAGGCCGATGCCGCCGCCCATACCGCCCATGCCGCCGCCGAAGAGCATGCTGCCGAGGAGCCCGCCGAGCGCGAAGCCGGCCAGACCGCCCATGAGGGCCCCGCCCCAACCCGAGCGCTGCGGCTGGGGTTGCTGGACCGACGAGGGCGGAGTGGAAGGCTGGGTCGGTGTCGCGGGACTGGTGGGGGACGAGTAGCTGCGCGAGCCGCGGCTGCCGCCCGAGCTGCCGCTGCCGGCTCTGGCCCACGCGTCGGTGACGAGCAAGAGCGGAGCGAGCGCGACGACCACAAGGCACGCAATCGCGAAGAATCGCTTCATTGAGTTTTCCCCCTTTGGGGGTTTCCCCCCTTGGGCCCCGGTCTCGTTCAGCCCCGGCGCCACGGCCACAGTATAGACGATGACCGGGAGCCCGGTGTCAAGAGGCTGCCCGGCGCAGCCTGTCCATGATGGTAAGGCCGAGGCCTCCCTGGGGGACAGCCTCGACGAAGATGCCCTCGACTCCGGTCGAATCGAGCTCTCGGAGGACCGCAAAGAGGTCACGCGCATAGGCTTCGAGGTCGCCCGGCATGGTCCTCACCAGGAGCCCCGGGCGATCGAGGGAGACGGGGCGCTGGGCCATCAGGGCCACGGGCCTGCCGGCCTCGATCCAGGGGGCGACCATCCGCTCCCCGGCCCCCGCCTCGATGACGATGACCTGGGCGCGGGGGGCATAGTGGCGGTAGCGGAGCCCGGGTGAGCGCCCCGCGACCTCCTCGTCGTCACCCTTGAGCACGGCAACCTCGCCGAGGCAGTCCCTCAGCTGCTCCAGCGTCACGCCGCCGGGTCTCAGCAGCATGGGCGGCTCAGTGGTCATGTCGAGGACGGTCGATTCCACGCCGACCGAGGTCGGCCCGCCGTCCAGGATCAGCTCGATGCGGCCGTCGAGGTCTTCCCGCACATGCTCGGCGCGAGTCGGGCTCGGCCGCCCCGAGCGGTTGGCCGAGGGCGCGGCGATGGGGCGGTCGCTGGCCTCGATCAGCGCGCGCGCCACGGGGTGGGACGGCACGCGCGCGGCCACTGTGTCGAGGCCACCGGTGGTGATGAGCGGCACCGCACCGGCGCGCGGCAGGACGAGGGTCAGGGGCCCGGGCCAGAAGCGCGCGGCGGCATCCCGCGCGCGCGGCGGGACGCGCGCCGCCACGCTCTCGAGCGCGGCCGCGTCCGCCAGGTGGACGATCAACGGGTTGCCCCGCGGCCGCTCCTTGGCTTCGAAGATGCGCGCGACCGCGGAGTCGGAGAGCGCGTCGGCGCCGAGCCCATAAACCGTCTCGGTCGGGAAGGCGACGAGCCCACCCGCGCGGATCACCTCCGACCCGCGCCGGACTCCCAACTCATCGGCCTTGAGAAAGAAGGTGCGCATGGACATGGAGGCCGACCCTACCGGAGAGAGGCCCTGGAGGCAAGCTACCGCTTGACAGCGTCGGCGCCGCCCAACTAGCGTGCGTAGCAAGCCAAGCGTTTAAATCAAGCCACGCGTCAACATCATGGAGGATACACATGACCAACCGACTGATCGCCGTACTCGCGGCCCTGCTGCTGGCCGCCTCTCTCGCGACCGCCCCCGACGCCTACGCCCAGGCCAAGAAGGATGCCCCGGCGGCGGCCGCCAAGGCCGATGCGAAGAAGTCCGACTCCAAGAAGGCGCTGTTGGACCTCAACACGGCCTCCGTAGACGAGCTCAAGACCCTGCCGGGGATCGGGGAGGCCTACTCGAAGAAGATCATCGACAACCGCCCGTACCAGCGAAAGGACCAGCTGGTCTCGAAGAAGATCATCCCGGAGCAGACCTACCAGGGCATCAAGGACCAGATCATCGCCAAGCAGGCCGCGGCGAAGAAGTAGGGCGCGCCGCCGGAACTTTCCCCTCCCCGCCCGGTCTAAGCGGGTAAATGCCCGGCTTGACCGGGCGGGGAGGGAACATGGACAAGAACCGTCGGCAGTTCCTGCTTGGATGTGGTGCGGGCGCGCTAGGAGCCCTAACAATCCCGGCGCTGGCCTGGGCGGAAGGCCGGCTGAGGGTGCTCGGCGAGCCGGTCGACGTCGAGCGGCCCGCGCTCGGCGGCCAGGTCAGCCAGGATTTCCAGCGCTGGATGGGCGCGGTGCGCGTGGGCCAGGCCGCGGCCCACGGCGGCCTCCTGGTCTTCTGGCTCAACGCCAAGGAGCAGGCGCCCGCGCTCGAGGTCGCTACGCTCGACGAGGCGCGCAAATCCGGCGCGCTCCTGATCACCGAGCGCGACCAGGCGACGGTGCCCGAGCTCGTCGTCGAGAACCGCGGCAAGACACATGTCCTGCTCCTGGCGGGCGAGATCCTGATCGGCGGCAAGCAGAACCGCGTACTGCGCGAGGACATCCTGCTGCCGCCGTGGAGTGGCCCGCGCGCGATCGGCGTCTTCTGCGTCGAGCAGGGGCGCTGGAACGAAGGCCGCAAGGACTTCGAGAGCAAGGGCAGCTTCGCCCAGCCCGCGCTGCGCTCGAAGCTCATGGAGCGCCCGGACCAGGGCCGCGTCTGGGACAGCGTGGCCAGGTCGGCCCGCGCGGCGGAGGTGCCGGCCTCGCCCACCGGCAGCTACCAGGCCATCTATGAGGACGGCAAGGTCCAGGCGCACCTAGGCGAGGTCGAGCGCGGGCTGCCCCTTCGCGCGCCGGCTCTCGCCCACGGCGCCGCCGTGTTCGCCGGGACCTCGCTCCTGGGCCTCGACTTCTTCCACGCCCCGTCGCTCTTCGGGCGCGAGTGGCCCAAGCTCCTGCGCGCGCACGCTGTCGAGGCCTACCGGCGCCCGCCGACGCCCGACACGCTCGAGTCGAAGCTCCGCGCTCACGTGGAAGCCACGATCGACCAGGCCGCGAAGGTCGAGGGCACGCTCCGGGGCAATGCGGGAGTGGGCCGGCTCTTCGAATTCCGCTTGGCGGCAGGCCGCGGCGCGGCCCTCGTCTCCGAGAAACGCACGATCCACACCGCTATTCTTTAGGCGGAGTCAACTCCGAGGAGTTCGACTTCGAAGATGAGCGTGGCGCCGGGCGGGATGACGCCGCCCGCGCCGCGCTCGCCGTAGCCCAGGTGCGCGGGGATGATGAGCTTGCGCTTGCCGCCCACCTTCATCGTGCCCACGCCCTCGTCCCAGCCCTTGATCACGCGACCCTTGCCGACGGGGAATGCGAACGGCTCGCCGCGGTCCACCGAGCTGTCGAACTTCTGGCCGCTCTTGAGCCACCCCGTGTAGTGCACGCTGACCGTGTCGCCCTCCTTGGGCCGTGCCCCCGTGCCTTCGGCGATCTCGACGTACTCGAGCCCGCTGGCCGTCTGGATAACCTTCTCGTCCATGGTCGGGAGTGCCTCCTGGCCGGCATCATAGCGCGTAGAATGGGAACGTGACTTACAGTTGCGCGTTCTGCGGCGAGGACAACGAGGTCCTCGCGGACCCGAGCGGCGCCCGCCGTCAGACCTTCACCGAGGACTGTACCGTGTGCTGCCGGCCGAACCTGATCACGCTCGTTTTCGATGGGGACGACGTCCGCCTCGATGTGGTCCAGGAGTACGAGGCGTGAGAGCGCCGCGGCGAGGCGGCCTCAGCGAGTGCGGCGGCCGACCAGCGCAGCCTCCAGCGAGCGGCGGTCCGCGCGCGTGAGAGCGCGCGCCATGGCGGGCGTCAGCAACTTCGTGTGCGGGATGTCGACCAGGTGCTCCGGGATCCACCACAGCGCAGCCTCCGACGTCATCCAGCCCGGGTGCATCCGGTCGAATCGCGCGAGGTTGACCGGGCGTGAGAACGTGCGGAGCGTCCGCCTCCCCCGCAGGTCGACGTAGCCCTCGAAGTAGCTCATCGCCAGCTCCCGGAGACCCCGGTACACGGGCTCGCGGTAGCGCAGCCCCGAGTAGTTCGACTTGGCGACGGCACCCCAGCTGCCGTGCTGGCTGAAGACGGCGATGACGTGGTCGGTGTCGTCCGGGACGGATTCGAAATCAAGGAGCAGCGGCGGGTAGCCCAGCACTCGGAGCGCCGCGGCCCCGAAGATGGCGCCCTCGAGGCAGTGCGCCGTGCGCTCGCGCAGCACGCGGCCCGGGGACCACGCCGTGTCCGCGAGGTGGTACGGCATGGAGTCGAGCAGGTCCTGCACGCCGCTCGGGGTCTTGAGCCCGCGGAGGATCCGGAGCTCGGGCGGCGTGAACCCCAGAAACTTCTTCGCGACGCCGTGCGCCGCGCTCAATGGGTCACCGGAGGCTCGGCGTGGGCCGGGGGCGGCTCGCCGGGTATACCCGTGAACCGCTCCCGCAGCGTCATCCAGAGCTCGAGCCGCGACCAGGCCGCCTCGGCGACGTAGCGCTGGCGGGCGGGATCGATCCACGGGTTGGGGAAGAACACCGTCAGCATCTGCTCGCCCCGCCCGTTCCACATCCGGAAACCCCAGGAACTCGCGCGGCCGCCGCGGTCGAGGTTGCGGAAGAAGGCCGCGCGCGCGCACCGGCGCCACTCGGCAAGCGCGGGAGGCGTCGGCAAGCTCGAGCTTCCGCGGTGAGGGCCGATGCATAGGTGGAAGTGCCAGGACTCGCTGCCGCCCACCTGCACCGTCGCGTAGCCGTCGAGGAGCGAGATCATGGGCTTCTCGCCGAAGCGCCCCTCGAACACGGCGCCCTCGATGCAGGGGCCGAAGATCACGTCCCGCCAGTGCGCCTCGAACATCTCCCGGAGGAGCGCCAGCAGCGCGGGCTCCGAGCACTCGACGTCGAAGTACTCGGTGCGCGTGCCGTCGAGGTTGGCCTGCGCTGACGTCATGGGCGGCCTCACCGGGCTACGGCATGAGGCCCGGCAGCGACGGGAACAGGTCGGACCCGCCGAAGCCGCGCCTCACCGGGACGTGATCTTCGCGAGCGTGTCCTCCTGGGCGGCCACCAATGAGGGGACCGCCAGCAGCAACGCGAGGGCGGTCGCGGTCAGCAGTCGTCGCATGGAGATGCCTCCTGCTCGGGTAGACCGTTCACAGCGGATCATGCAGAGCCCCTTTCACGACGACGAGGTGGAAGACGAACGCACCGTAGCACCTTTGCGGGGCGAGGCGCAACCGCGCCGGCCCGTGCCGTCATCGCGTGACCGAGATCCGCGGCGACGGTTGCCCGACGTGGATGTGCGCGCCGGACGCGGAGCCCGGCACGGCCCCCCAGGAGGCGATGAAGGGGATACCGGCCGCGCGCAGGTAGTCCATCAGTGTCCGCCCCTCCGGGCTGTCGGGGTGCACGGCGACGTCGAGCGCGTCCCGGTGGTCAAGGCCCATGCGGTCGTGCAGCGGCGTCTGGCCGTAGGAGCTCACGGGGAGCGGCCGGCCGAAGCGGGCCGCGAAGTACCGTTGGAGCCTAGCCGTGTCCGGTTTCAATGACCACGCGGCCGGGCCGTTGTAGCGGATCAGGCCGGCGCTCTGCTCGTAGCCTCCCGGGCCCAGCGGGCGGAGACCCGCCAGTGCGCGCGCGGTCGTCGCCTCGGCCATCGCCTGGTCGGCGGCGGCGATGGCCCGCCGGATCTCTTCGAGCTTCTCCGTCGCTCTTGCGACAGCCGCCTCGGTCTCCTCGAACTCCTTGCGCGAGATGATGCCGCGCTCGAGGAATTCCCGCCGCTGGTCGCGCAGCTTGTTCGCCCCCGCGAGCTCCCGCTCCCGCAGCGGCAGGAGGGCTTCGAGGCTCGCCCGGTATTCCTTGAGCGCGGCGACGATCTCGGCCGCGCGCTCTCTGGCTGAATCAGGAGCCGGCGTGGGGCCGGCTGCCCAGGGCGCCCGCGCAGGCAGGAGGGCCGAGACGAGGACGGCGGAGAGGATCAGCGCCCGGGGAACGATCACCGCTGGCGGGGCGGATGGGACCGCACGGTCGCCTCGTTGATCTCGGTGCCCCAGCCCGGGCCTGTCGGCAGGCTCATGTGGCCGTCCTTGATGGCGGGTTTCACGGTCACGAGGTCGTCGTGCCAGGGCACCGTGTCGGGATCGGTCTCCATGATGCGCAGGTTCGGCACCACGGCGCAGAAGTGGGCGCTCATCATCGTCGCGAGCGGCCCGTAGAAGTTGTGCGGGGCGACGTTGATCTCGTACGTGTCCGCCATGTTGGCGATCTTGACCGACTCCCCCACCCCGTTCCACGGCGTGTCGATGATCGCCACGTCCACGGAATAGTTCTCGAAGTACGGCCGGTAGTCCCGCCGCCCGAACAGGCTCTCGCACGAGGCGACGGGCATGGGCGCACGGCTGCGGATGTACTGGAGCGCCTTCGGGTCCCGCGTGTCCAGCTCCATCCACAGCAGATCGAAGGGCTCCATGGCGCGCGCCATCCTGACGAATCCTTCCGTCTTGTAGTTGAAGTTGAGGTCCACCATGATGTCCATGTCCGGCCCCGCGCCCTCGCGGAAGGCGGCCAGCTGCTCCTGGATTGCCTTGATCACGTAGCGGTCGGGGTTCAGCTCGGGAAAGCCTTCGGCCGCGCGGGCGAAGCCCGGGGCGTAGTTGCGCGGGTTGTCGCCGAAGAGCAGGACGTTGGTCTTGAGCGCCGTGTAGCCCTTGGCGACCACTTCCTTGCCCAGCTTCACGATGTCGTCGAGCGTCTTGACCGGCGGGATCTGCATTTCCTTGTGGGCCCTGACCCGGTACGTCCCGCAGTGAGACCAGTAGAGGCGGATGCGGTCGCGCACGGGGCCACCCAGCATCTCGTACACGGGGATGCCGAGAGCGCGCGCCTTGACGTCGAGCATCGCGTTCTCGATGGCGGCGAGGGCCTGCTGGACGACGCCGCCGGACGCCTGGCGCCGGACGGCGTACATGTGGGTGACGTGCGCCTCCCAGGCGCGAGGGTCCTTGCCGATGACGGCGGGCGCCAGGCGCTCGATCACCGCCGAGAGGCCGGGACCGCCGAAGGTCTCGTTGTACTCGCTCCAGCCCACGAGCCCTGTGTCGGTCGTGAGCTTTAGGAAGTCGAAGTTGCGCGTTCCAGCATCACAGTGCAGCGATTCGAGCTTGGCGATTTTCATCAGGGCGTGACCTCCGACCACGACAGTAGCGGGGATGCCGACGGTCGGCAAGTCGGCGCGGGCGGCCCGGGCTCCCGGTTGGGCGGCGTTTGCGGTAGCGTTGAGGACGGCCGTCCTGATAAAGATGTTCATACCACAATGCTCGACCGGCTCATCGAGTTCGTCTGGAGCATCGGCTCGTGGGGCTACGTGGTCGTCTTCCTCGGCGCCTCGCTGGAGTCGGCCGCCTTCCTCGGCCTTCTCGTCCCCGGGGAGAGCCTTGTCATCGTCTCCGGGGTTCTCGCGTCGGCGGGCCTTTTCGAGCTGCCCACGCTGATCGCCGTCGTGTCCGCCGGCGCCGTGGTCGGCGACTCCATCGGCTACGAGCTGGGGCGTCGCCTCGGGCGCCCGTGGCTCCTGCGGCGGGGCGCGCGGCTGGGGTTCCACCGGGCCCGCATCGAAGCCGTGGACGCGTTCTTCAAGCGCCACGGCGGCAAGGCGGTGCTCATCGGCCGCTTCATCGGCTTCCTGCGCGCGCTGGCGCCATTCGTGGCGGGCTCGTCGCGGATGCCGTACGGCCGTTTCCTCGCCTACAACGTGGCGGGCGCGATCCTTTGGACCGTCGCGTGCGTCTTCCTTGGCTACTTCGTCGGCGCGGCCTGGCCGATCGCGGAGAAGTGGGTCGGCCGTGCCGGCCTCGTGCTCGGAGTCGTCGTCGTCGCGGTGGCCGCGTGGTGGCTCCGCCGCCGGCATCGGAAGCGCCGCGGTCGATCCTAGGGGCGCAGCACCCGGAGCGGCGCGCCGCCGAGGTACGCGTTGATGTCTTCGAGGGCCTGCCCGTAGAAGACCCGGTAGGTCTCCTCGGTGACGTAGCCGAGGTGAGGCGTGATCGCAGTGTTGCGGAGCCGGCGGAACGGATGATCGGGAGGCAGCGGCTCCTCGTCGAAGACATCCAGCCCCGCGCCGGCGATCGTGCCGTCCTGGAGCGCGCGGATCAGCGCGGCCTCGTCCACGATGGGGCCCCGCGAGGTGTTGACGAGGTACGCGCTCCGCTTCATGAGACCCAGCTCGCGCGCGCCGATGAGCCCGCGTGTGCGCTCGCCCAGGACCAGGTGGATCGAGACGAAGTCCGAGCGCGAGAGCAGCTCGTCTTTCGGCACGAGCGTTGCGCCCACTAGGGCGGCGCGCTCGGCCGTGAGGTTCTGGCTCCACGCGAGCACTTCCATCTCGAACGCGCGCCCCACGCGCGCCGCGCGCGAGCCCAACGTCCCGAGACCGAGGACGCCAAGCGTCTTGCCGTTCAAGCCGAGCCCGACACTCGTCTGCCAGCGCCCCTCGCGCGTCGCGCGGTCCTCGGCGGGGATGCGGCGGGCGAGCGAGAGGATCAAGCCCCAGGCCAGCTCGGCCGTCGGGTACGGCAGCCCCGCCGTCCCGCAGACGAGGACGCCGCGCTCGGCCGCCGCCTTCATGTCGATGGAGGCGTTGCGCATGCCCGCGGTGATGAGGAGCTTGAGCTTGGGCAGCCGATCGAGCAGCGACCGCGGGAACGGCGTCCGCTCGCGCAGGGCCATGATGATGTCGAAATCGGCCAGCCGCCTCGCGAGCGCGTCCTCGTCGGCGAGATGGTCCTTGAAGACCACGATCTCCGTGCCTGTCGGCAAGCTCTTCCACTCGGCCATGGTGAGCGCCACACCCTGGTAATCGTCGAGAAGCGCCACGCGCGCCACGGTCATCGCGGGTCGTCGCCGTAGCGGTATTCGCGCGTCATCTCGTCGAGCCGCGCCTTGAGGTCGGCGGACAGCCCCTTGTCGGCGGCCGCCAGCACGTCGTCGAGCTGCTCGGGCCGGCTTGCCCCGATGATCGGCGCGGTGATAGCCGGATGAGCCAGGACCCACGCGACCGCCATCTGCGCCATGGACATCCCGGCCGCGGCCGCCAGCGGGCGCAGCTCTTCCACCGTGGCGAACTCCCGCTCGTGCCAGTAGCGGTCCTGGTAGCGCCCTGCTGCGGTACCGAGGGTGAAGCGGGTGCCCGCCGTCGGACCCGTCTCCCGGCGGTGCTTGCCCGAGAGGAAGCCCCCCGCCAGCGGGTTGTACGGGATGACGCCGATGCCCTCGACCCCGCAGAGCGGCAGCAGCTCGCGCTCGATCTGGCGGAAGAGCAGGTTGTAGCGCGGCTGGACCGAGTCGAAGCGCGCCAGCCCCTGCGCCTCGCTCCGGCCGAGCGCCCTCGCCACCTGCCACGCGGGGTAGTTCGAGCAGCCGACATGGCGCGCCTTGCCCGCCCGCACCACGTCGTCGAGCGCGCGCAGCGTCTCGTCCATCGGCGTCTCGGGGTCGGGGTGGTGGATCTGGTAGAGGTCCACGTAGTCGGTGCGCAGGCGGCGCAGCGAGCCCTCGATGGCGTCGAGGATGTGCTTGCGGGAGGCGCCGCGGTCCCAGGGCCTAGCACTCATGGCGCCGGCGCACTTGGTCGCGACCACGAAGTCGTGACGCCGGCTCCCGAGCCACCGGCCCAGGATCTCCTCGGTGCGGCCCACGGTGTCGAAGGTGCCGCCCAGCGGATAGACGTCGGCCGCGTCGAGGAACGTGATCCCACCCGCTGCCGCCCGGTCGAGGATGGCGACCGAGGTCGGCTCGTCGCACTGAAGCCCGAACGTCATCGTGCCGAGGCAGAGGCGGGAGACCTGGAGGCCGGTGCGGCCGAGTCGGACATGGCGCATGGGACCCCGAGAGTAGCGGGGATGCCCGCGAACGGCAAGTGGGCGCCGCCGGCCCTCACCCTCGGCGAGAAAAGATGACACAAAACTCCCGGCTGGAGCCTATGCTTACGGGGTATGAGCCACCGCAAGTCCATGGTGCTGGTTCTCGCTGTGGCGCTGGGGATCGCAATCGCCCAGCCTGCCTGGGGGGCGTCGCCGAAGGAGGTGCTGGAGACCTTCTTCGGGGGCGCGAACGCGATCCTGCGATCCGCCGACGCGGAGAGCGGGACAGAGGCGCCGCGACAGGCCATCCGCGCGCTCGTCACCGAGATCTTCGACTACCGGGACGCCGCCGCGCGCGCCCTCGGCCCAGCGTGGCAGTCGAGGACCCCGGCCGAGCAGGCGGAGTTCGTCCGGCTCTTTGCCGACTTCCTCGAGCGCGGCTACCTCGCGTTCGTCGGCACGAAGGCGAACGTGAGCGGCGGCATGCAGATCCGCTACCTCGAAGAATCCATCACCGGCGACTCGGCCGCCGTGGCAACCTCGCTGCTCACCCGCAACGGAAGCGATCTCGACGTCGACTACTTCATGGTCCGACGGGGCGGGCGCTGGATGGTCCGGGACGTGGTCGTCGATGGGATGAGCCTCATCGCGAACTACCGGGCACAGTTCAACCGGATACTCAGCACCTCGTCGTACGCGGAACTCGTTGCGAGAATGCAGGGCGATACGCTCGAGGTCCCGCAGCCGACCGTCGCTGCGGCGGCGCCGGTGGCGCCAGTGGCGCCAGTGGCTCAAGTAGCGCCAATGGCTCAACTACCGCCAATGGCTCAAGTACCGACGGTCGCGCCCGCGCCGGAGGTGGCGCGGGCCCCGACGGTCGAAGCCATCCGCGTGAGCGCGCCCGAGCCCGCGATCCCCGTCCAGGCAGCACCGAACGGCGCGAGCCGGGTGGCCGCGAGCCACTACTGGATCCAGGTGGGAGCGTTCAGGACGGTGGGGGCCGCGGTGCAGCTGGCTGAACGGCTTCGGCGCCAGGGCATGGCGGCCTCGAATGACCCGCTCACGAGCGCGCCGGGGCATCCGGCGGGGGCGCTCGCGCGGGTGCGCGTGGGCCCCTTCGCGACTCACTCGGACGCCCAGTCGAAGCTTCGCGAGCTCATCGCGCGCGGCTACGCGCCGTTCATCGCCGAAGCCCGCGACTGACGTCGAGCCCGCGGTAGGATCGGCAACTTCACCGTCTTCCTCCTTTCTGATTCCATGGGTTGCGCGCGCGAACCTGGGCGCGGCCGACCTTTCTCGCAGCCTTCTGGCTGTCCGTCGCGTATTGCGCGGGATCTCCTGATCACCTACGATTGCCGCCGTGATCGACGTGTTACCCGGCGCGCCTTTCTCAAGACCGGTGCCGTTGCCCTCGGAGCCACGCTGATGCCCGCTGAATCGAGCGGTGATGGTGTCCTCGAGCGGCGCATTCCAAAGACGGGCGAATCGGTTCCCGCGATCGGCCTGGGAACCTGGCAGGTGTTCGACGTCGCCGGCAATGCCGCCGCGATGGCCCAGGCGAGGGACACGCTCAAAGCCTTCGTCGGCCTGGGCGCCCGCCTCGTCGACAGCTCCCCGATGTACGGATCGTCCGAATCGGTGACGGGGCAGCTCGCGTCCGAGCTGGGCGTCCGGGCGAAGCTGTTCGTCGCGACCAAGGTCTGGACCAGCGGGAGGCAGGCGGGCATCCGTCAGATGGAGGACTCGATGCGGAAGCTGCGCGTCGAGCGCCTCGATCTGATGCAGGTGCACAACCTCGTCGACGCGGACACCCACCTTGCGACGCTCTCCGACTGGAAGGCATCCGGCCGGGTCCGCTACGCCGGCGTCACCCACTACCACGCCGGGGCCCACGCGGAGCTGGAGAGGTTCGTCAAGCGGGGAGACATCGATTTCATCCAGGTCAACTACTCGCTCGCCGAGCCGGAGGCCGAGCGGCGGCTGCTCCGGGCCGCCGCCGACAGCGGCAGCGCCGTGATCGTCAACCGCCCGTTCGCCGAAGGCGCGATGTTCCGGCGGGTAAAGGGGAAGCCCGTGCCCGAGTGGGCGAAGGAGATCGGCTGCGCGAGCTGGGCGCAGTTCTTCCTCAAGTGGATCCTCGGGCAGCCGGCCGTCACCTGCGTCATTCCGGCCACGCGCAATCCGGCGCACGTTGTCGACAACGTCAACGCCGCCGCCGGCCCCCCGCCGGACGAGGCGATGCGCAAGAAGATGTCGGGCTACTTCCACTCGCTGTAGCCCGCCGCCTCTTCGACAACGCCGGCCCGCGGGCCACGCAGGCGCGCGATGAGGCACTCGCCCTGTGCGCGCGGCTGCTCCGCGCCACCGGACCCCCAGCCGAAGCGGCGGCACTGGAAGCGCGGATGCTGCCCCAGCACCGGGCGGGCCGCACGCGGCCGAGCTTCAGGCCGTGTGCCGGCGGCTCGCGACGTCCGCACCGCCCTGCTAGCGCTGGTCCTTGACGACGGCGGCGGTGGCGGCGCACTATCCCCGAAAGGAGGCTCGACATGCGTAAGCTCGCGGCGTCGATCGTTCTCGCTTCCGTCCTCGCGCTGGGGCTGCCGCGCGGCGAGGTCGCTGCGCAGGGCCAGCCGGAGGGCCAGTTGACCATCGCCTTCGACGCCTCGATCGCCCCCACCTTCCTCGATCCGGCCGAGACCCCGGGGATCGGCACGCCGTTCGTGTTCCTGTATGCCCTGCACGACGCGCTCATCAAGCCGCTGCCGGGCAATGACATGGCGCCGTGCGTGGCCGAGTCCTGGAAGGAGAGCCCGGACGGGCTCGTGTACGAGTTCAAGCTGCGCGAGGGTCTCCGGTTCCACAACGGCGATCCCGTCACGGCCGAGGACGTGAAATTCAGCTTCCAGCGCTACCGCGGGGCCTCCGCCAAGCTGCTGCACGATCGGGTGAAGGCCGTGGAGATCGTCGATCCGCACCGCGTCCGGTTCGTCTTGCACACGCCGTGGCCCGACTTCCTGGTCTTCTATGCGACCCCAGCGACCGGCGCCGCGTGGGTCGTGCCCAAGAAGTACATCGAGAAGGTCGGCGAGGACGGCTTCAGGCGCCAGCCGGTGGGGCTCGGGCCCTACCGGTTCGTGCGCATGAATCCGGGGATCGAGCTGGTGCTCGAGGCGAACGAGCAGTACTGGCGCAAGAAACCCACGATCAAGCGCGTGGTCATCAAGGGAGTCCCCGACCGCACGACGCGCCTGGCCATGCTGAAGACCGGGGAGGCGGACATCGGCTACCTGATGGTCGGCCTCGAGGCAGCCACGATCCAGGCGGACCCCAAGCTGCGCCTCGCCAAGGTCATCGCGCCCGCGGCCTGGTGGCTGGAATTCCCCGAGCAGTGGAATCCCAAGTCCCCGTGGAACGACCGCCGTGTCCGGCTCGCGGCCAACCTGGCCATGGACAAGCAGGCTCTCAACGAAGCGGAACGGCTCGGGTACTCGCGCCTGACGGGCTCGATCATCCCGAGCGGCATGGAGTTCGCTCTGCGCCTCGATCCCTACCCCTACGACCCCACGCACGCCAAGCGACTCCTGGCCGACGCCGGCTATCCCAACGGCTTCGACGCGGGCGACCTGACCCCGCTCCCGCCCTTCACCACCATGGGCGAGGCGGTGGCGACCCAGCTGGCCGCGGCGGGCATCCGCACGCGGCTGCGCAGCATGGAGCGGGCGACCTTTTTGGAGGCGTGGCGGTCGAAGAAGCTCGGCGGCGTCATCGTGACGGTCTCGGCCGCGCCGGGCAGCACCGCCGTGCGCCTCGAATCCTTCGTCATCAGCAGCGCGCCGTACGCCGCCGGCGGGTATCCCGACATCGACGATCTGTTCCGCCAGCAGGGGCAGGAGCGCGACCGCAATAAGCGCGAGACGCTGCTCCACCAGATCCAGCGGCTGATGCACGAGCGCGTCATGTTCGGCCCGATCTTCGAGCCCGCCACGCTGCACGGGGTCGGGCCGCGCGTCGAGGAGGCCGCAATCGGTCTCAGCACCCAGCTCTACTTCGCCGCGCCCTACGAGGACATCCGCCTCAAGAAGCCGTGATCTGTCGCTAGGGCGGCGGCGAGAGCGAAGGCCGCGCCCTCGCGAGCCGACACGCTAGATCCAGACGTCGGTCGGGGCGGTCTTGTCGCCGCCGGCATCGCCGGTGTTGACGGTCCCGGCCGTTTCCACGAGCATCGCCCGGCATTCACTCTCTGCCGAGGTCATGTGCTCCACCCCTTTCGGGATGACGAACATCTCTCCCGCCTTGACCGACACGCTGCCATCGCGGAAGTGAATGGCCATGGCCCCGTCCAGCACGATGAACACCTCGTCGGTGTCCTTGTGGTCATGCCACACGAAATCGCCCTGGAACTTGACGAGCTTGAAGTGGTAGTCGTTCATCCGGGCGATGATCTTCGGCGACCAGTGTTCGGAGAACTTCGAGAGCTTGTCCTCAAGGTTGATCGGTGTCCTCATAGGCCTCCCTCCTCCGAGGAACCGAGGATAGCGCCTTCCTGTGACGGGCTCAAGAACGTGCTAATCTCGGGCGCGGGAGGAGCGGACGAATGCTGAACGCCACGCGCGATCTCACGCTGCCCACGACCGTCACCGGCTCCTGGCCGCGGCCGTCGTGGTTCACCGAGGTGCTGCGGGGGCGGCCGTTCAAGGAGGCGCTCGGCGACTCGCGCTTCCGCGAGCAGTACCTGGACGCGGTCAGCTGCATCGTCAAGGAGCAGGAGCTGGCGGGCCTCGACATCCTCACCGACGGCGATTCGCGATTCGATCTCACGGTGGGCGGCAAGTCGTGGTTCTTCTACCCGATCGAGCGGCTCCTCGGCATCACCGGCCACGTGGACCGCGCCGCGGGCGCGGGCTGGACGACGATCCAGCCGGGGCGGATCCTCTACGAAGTGATGGAGGCCTATCAGCCCGCCATCGCCGGCGAAAAGCTGCGCGGCGGGCCGCTCCAGTACGCGGCGCTCTTCAAGGTGGCACAGCGCTTCAGCGCGCGGCCGGTCAAGTTCGGCTCCATCAGCGCCCAGACGATGGCCAAGATGATCGCCAACAAGCACTACGCCACGGACCGGGAGCTGGTGCTGGACGCCGCGGACATCATCAACGCCGAGCTGCGCGAGGTGGCGACGGCCGGGTGCCGGGTCATCCAGGTGGAGGAGCCGCGCCACCACATCGCGGCCGCCGACGGCATCTCGGATGGCGAGCTCCAGTTTCTGACGGATGCGCTGAACCGCGAGATCAAGGGTGTCGAAACGGAAATCTGGCTGCACACCTGCTGGGGCAATCCGAGCCAGCAGCCTATCCACTGGCAGCGGCCCTCCTACGAGCGCGCCCTGCCCTACCTCCTCCAGACCGCCGCCGACGTTATCACGCTAGAATGCGCGAGCACGGGCGGGCGCGACCTGCCGCTGCTCGGGAAATACCGCACGGACAAGAAGATCGCCATCGGCGTGGTCAACCACTCGACGGCCGCCGTCGAGCCGCCCGAGGTGGTGGCCGACCTGATCCGCCGGGCGCTGGAGTACGTGCCACCCGAGCGGCTGATCCTCTCCAGCGACTGCGGCTTCGGGCGTGAGGGCCTCTCGCGCCGCATCGCCTTTTACAAGACCGTGGCGATCAACCTCGGCGCCAACATCGTCCGGCGCGAGCTGAAGCTGCCCGAGGTGGACATCCCTGCCGCCGACCCCCGCTACACGTTCTCCGGCTGACCGCCGCGCGTGTGGCTGAGAGCGCCAGCCTTGACGCTTGAGGCGGGCTTGCTCGTCATCCCGCCGCTGCCCTGCTTCCTACCGATCTCCCGCGTCTAACGGCGCGCCCAACGAGCACGCTCAGCGGCCAGGGGCGAGCGACGCGAGCCCTTGGTCCGCTGCAGCGTGAAGTTCGACGCCCACCAGATCGTCGCTGGTTCATCAGCGTGGCTTACTGTATGACCTCATCTGCCCGCGACAGGATCGACGGCGGGATGTTGAGCCCTAGCGCCTTGGCCGCGCGCAGGTTCATAACGAGCTCGAACTTCGTCGGCTGCTCGACGGGCAGGTCGGCGGGCTGGGCGCCTTTCAAGATCTTGTCGACAAAGACGGCCGCGCGCCGATTGATCTCGATGAGATTCGCGCTATAGGAGATCAGCCCGCCGGCCTCGACATAGAACCGGAGTCCATACATGGCGGGGAGCCGGCTCTTGGCAGCCAGCTCCGCGATTCGCCGGGCGTGCGGGTCGAGGAGCCCGCCCGGGAACACGAGAAGGGCGCCAGCGCGCGCGCCAGTCGCCGTCTTGAAAGCCGCCTCGATCTCGCCAGCGTCTCGAATCTCGAGCGAGAGCAGCTTCCACCCCCGCTCCCTGGCAGCGGCTTCGGCCACCTGCCAAGACAGGAGGCTGGTCCATACCCGGAGGACCGCCACTGGCGCCGCACCCGGGACGAGCTCCTTGAGCAGCTCGAGTCGCTTCCCCGTCGTCTCTACCATCTGAAGGCTCAGCCCCGTGAAGTTCCCGCCCGGGCGTGCGAGGCTCTGAACCAACCCCTCCGCCACCGGGTCGCCGGCGCCCGTCATGATGATGGGGATCGTCGACGTCGCCTGCTTGAGCGCGGCCAGCGTTGGCCCTGGGGCGACGATCACGTCCACCTGCAGACGGACCAGCTCGGCAGCGAGGCTGGGGAAGTGCTCCGGTCTTCCCTCGGCCGAGCGCACCTCGGTCACGAAATGCTCCCCATACACGTAGCCGAGCTCGCGCAATCCGCGCAGGAGTGCGTTGAGGGATGGGTTCTGTGGCTGGGGCCCGACCATTTCGGAGGTCGTCACAAAGCTACCGAGGATTCCGATGCGATAGACCTTGCGCGCGGGCTGGGCGCGGGCGGCGCGCGGCACCGCGAGGGTCCCGAGGGCGAGGCTGCCGATGAAAGCGCGCCGGTCCATCAGTCGATCACGTCCTCCATTCGCAGCAGAAGCGATGCCGGCGTCCGCGGGCCACGACATGCTGGACCCTTCGCCAGTGCGGCGAACGTCCGCAGTCACCGGCCGGAGCGAGCGAAGCGAGCTTCGGTCCGGTGGACTGCGAAGTTCGACGGTGTGTCATCGCGGCCCTGGCGTTGATCGGCCGAAGCCGGGACCTCTTTCATCGCACTTAACGCGACGGAGAATAGTCCGTCACCTTCATGTACACACGCTCGGGCGCTTTCGAGAGAATCTTGCCATCGGCCTCGCTGGCGTCGCGCACCTTGATCCACTCGGGATCGGCCACGAACGCCTTCCAGCTTCGGTCCGCTGCTTCCTGGCTCTCATGAGACAGAAAGTAGATGAGCGTGTTGTCCTTGCGCGCGTCGTCCGTTGGCACCCAATACATCTCGTTCCTCATGCCCTGCTTCTCGAAGAGTTTCATCGTGTGCTCGGCGAATCGCTTGTGAAGGGCCGGCAGTCGGCCTGGCAGCACCGTGTACGTCCGCAGCTCATAGACTCTGGTCTTCTTCTCCTGGCCCACGGACACGCCAGCCGCGAACCCTATCAATCCGACTGCGATCATGGCGGTCGCGCCCAAGACGAACTGCTTCGCCTTCATTGTGAACCTCCTCCTCGTTGACTTTCGTTAACGGCTGTTCCACGCGATTCGGCGTCCCTCGAAGGGACGCCCGACCGAGGAATGGGCGCCCACCCTGGGCGGCGCCGCGCGCGGCGCCGTTTCTCAGAGCGTTCTGCCTGAGCCATTCAACGTCTCGTAAGCCGCCGAACGCTACGGCTGAGCGGCCGGCGGGCCGCCGATGACTGCTCCGTCGAGCCGCCTTCCCGCGGTCCGCTCCAGCCGTTCGTTAGAGAGCTTTCATTGAGATCCGGCCTCAACGGCGCCACGTAATCCAGCCCGCTCGACCGCGGCTTTGACGAGCCCCTCGGACCTCGCGTCCTCCACGAATTTGCGCGCGTAGGGCATCGCGATATCGCGTCCCTTTGGGAGGGCCATCCCCTGCCGCTCGGTGGCGAAGCGGCCCTCGAGGACCCGAGAACCGGGCAACTGATCCGAAATTTGGAAGAGGTTAGCCTTGTTCGCAGCAAACGCGTCGGCTTTCCTCGATTTCAGCATCTCTACTCCGCCGGCAAGGCCTGGGCCTCGGACGACCGTAGCGTTCTTTAGTTCTCGAGATAGAAAGATATCGACTGCGCCCTTCTCCGGGACACCAACTCGAATCCCTGGCCGGTCAACATCGGCCAACGTCGAGATGGAAGAGCCGCCTGGGACAAGGTAGCCCAGTTCGATTTCTATGTGCGGCGCGGTGAAGTCCATATCCTTCGTCCGCTCAGGGAGAATGGCAAGGAAGGCGATGTCCCACTGGCCAGTCCTCGCGTTGTCGACAAGGGCCCCGATTGATGGGTACACAACCGGCTCAAACGGGACCCCCATTCGTCGCGCGAATTCTTTCCCGAGATCAAATCCCACTCCTTTCATCTCACCCGACGCGGGGTCCTTTATCACGGATGCGGGACCGCCAAGATAGAGGCCCACGCGAAGCTTGCCGGTTGGAGCCAAGGCCTGTCGCGCTTCCGGAGTAGGTGCAGTGACGGCAGCTGCACAGCCTGTGAGTAGCACGCCAAGTATCGCAACCATCGGCCAATAAGTTATTCGCATTGCACCCTCCCAGAAGTAACCGTGGCTCTCTAACTAGAATTCGGCTGACCTGCGTAGCACCGCTGACGAAGCGCGTGCCGACAGCGTAACACGGTGCCCGGTATCATAGTTCTAGCTCGATTAGCATTGAAGAAGGCGCACTTCGCCGGCGCGTACAGGCTGCCGGGCGCCTTGCTATGCAGACCTCGGATACACGATATGCGAGGTCTGCGTATCCGGTGGAGGGTCGGGCTCGGCGTCATGGGGCGTCATCCGAACCGCGGGACTCTGGACCCCGGCTGGCCCGGGGTTGAGGACGTGCGTGTAGATCATGGTGGTGCTCACGTCGCGGTGCCCGAGGAGCTCTTGGACGGTTCGGATGTCGTGGCCGTCCTCCAGCAGATGGGTTGCGAAGGAGTGGCAGGAGGCGCGCGCATTCGAGCAGCGGCAACCTGACCCCCCGACTACTCGCAGTACTTGCAGGGCGGGTAGTTGCGGTCGTAGACCGGGGTCTTCAGATACTCGTCCCGGTTGTAGGTCCAGAACTGCGACACGTTCGGGTACGTATAGATCACGCTGTTCTGCAGCTTCCCGCCCACCCGCTCGACCCTGCGGATGTAGACGTTCTGGATCGGGTTGCCCAGGTCGTCCATCTTCATCGGCCCGCGCGGTTCGTCGCTGAACTCCACCTTCCGGAGCGCGGCGAGGAGCTTCTCCTTGTCCTCGGCCTCCCCGTTGATGCTCCTGAGCGCCTCGTAGTAGAAGCGCCCAGCCGTGTACCCCTCGGCGGAGTACAGAGACGTGCCGCGGCCATAGCGCTTCTCGTAGGCAGCCGAGAACTTCTTGTTGGCCGGGTTCTCCAGCACGGAGCTGTAAATGAGGGAGGTCATGACCCCGACGGCCTCGTCACCCATGCTCTTCAGGACGTTCTCGTCCGTCAGCGTCCCGATCCCGACCAGCGGAATCTTTCCCTTGAGACCAGCGTCGCTCCACGCCTTTACGAAGCGCGGGGAGAGGCCGCCTGTGTGGCACGCGTAGACGCCATCGATGTCCTTCTTCAGCGAGGTCAGGTACGGCGCGTAGTCCTGCATGTTCAACGGGGTCCAGATCCGCTGCACGACCTTGCCGCCCAGATCTTCGAACACGCGCTGGAACCCGCCGTTGGACTCCCAGCCGAACGCGTAGTCCATGCTGATCGTGGCCATGCGCCGCAGCTTGAGCTGCTTGTAGGCATAGTCCCCGAGCGGGTGCGTCGCCTGGCTGCCGGTGAAGGACGTGCGCACGACCCACCGCACCGGCTTGCGCTGGGTGATGTCGTCCGGCGCCATCACGGGGTAGACGGTCGGGATCTTGTTCTGCTCGAGGTACGGCGCGATGGCATAGCCGGTGGCGGCCAGCAGCCCGCCGGCGACAGTGTGCACATTCTCCTGCTCCACGAGCCGCCGCACCTTGGTCAGGGCGCCGGTCGGCTCCGGATCCGAATCCTCCACGATGACCTTGACCTCGCGGCCGGCCACCTTGTAGCCGACCTCTTCCCAGAAGAGCGTGAACCCGTCCGTCATGTCCTTCCCGGTCTGGGAAAAGTTGCCGGTGAGCGGCCCGAAGTACCCGATCCGGATGGGGCCGCGGTCGGCGGCCCGGCCCAGCCGTGGCCTTCCGGCCATGCCCACGGCGGCTGCGCCCATCGCGACAAGGAATCGACGTCTACGCATGGCTCTCTTCTCCTTGTCCCCCGGGTGCGGGACCGCTCAAGGACCTCTGGCGATATCTGGCCCACGATAGTGTGACGAGGCGCGCCGCGCCGTCAAGTAGGGCTGGAACGGCGCGTTGCAAGCCGGGTCGTGATCCCCTACGATTGCCGTCGTGAACAAACCGGATTCCACCAGGCGCGCTGTAGGGGAGGACGCGATGACCGCTCCGGGTTATGACCCGAAGGACGCCACGCCCGTCACGCGCGCGCTCAACCGCGCCGTGATGGACGCTCTGCCGTTCGGCGACACCCAGGACTTCGAGGACGCCCGGCGAGGCTTCCTGGGCTCCCTCCCCGAAGTGGAGATCAAGAACGACCGGGGTCGCGTCGTCTGGAGCCTCAGGGGCTATGCCTTCCTGGGCGAGGAGCATGCGCCGCCCACCGTCAACCCGAGCCTCTGGCGCCAGGCCCGGCTCAACATGAGCCACGGCCTGTTCCAGGTCACCGACCGCATCTATCAGATCCGCGGCTTCGACATCTCGAACATGACCATCATCGAGGGCGACCGGGGGCTCATCGTCGTCGACCCTCTGATCTCGACCGAGGTGGCGCGCGCGGGCCTCGATCTCTACTTGGCGCATCGGGGAGGGGCGCACCGTGGATTGCGGCCGGTCACAGCGGTCATCTACACCCACAGCCACACCGACCATTACGGCGGCGTGCGGGGCGTTGTGGACGAGGCCGATGTGCGAGCGGGCGCCGTCGAGATCTGGGCGCCCGACCGCTTCATGCACGAGATCGTCTCGGAGAACGTGCTCGCGGGCACGGCGATGATCCGGCGCGCGCAGTTCCAGTTCGGCGGCACCCTGCCCAAGGGGCCGCGCGGCCAGGTGGACGCGGGGCTTGGCAAGGCCACGTCGCGCGGGACCGTCACGCTCATCCCGCCGACGCGCATCGTGACCGCGCCGATCGAGACGCACCGCATCGACGGCGTCGAGATCGTGTTCCAGCTCGCCCCGGAGACGGAGGCGCCGGCCGAGATGCACATGTTCTACCCCGCGCTCCGGGCGCTGAACCTCGCCGAGAACGCCACGCACAACCTGCACAATATCTACCCCATCCGGGGCGCCCAGGCGCGCGACGCCAACGCCTGGGCCCGCTACCTCAACGAGGCGATGGACCGCTTCGGCCGCGACACCGACGTCGTCTTCGCCCAGCACCACTGGCCGGTGTGGGACAACCACCGCGTGCTCGACTTCCTCGCCAGGCAGCGCGATCTGTACAAACACCTGCACGACCAGACCGTGCGCCTCATGAACCACGGCTACAAGGCGGCCGAGATCGCCGAGCGTCTCGCCCTGCCGAAAAGCCTCGCCGCGACGTGGCACACGCGCGGATACTACGGCACGCTCAGCCACAACGCGAAGGCGGTCTACCAGCGCTACCTCGGCTGGTACGACGCCAATCCCGCCAACCTCAACTCGCTGCCTCCCGTCGAGCGCGGGCGCAAGTACGTCGAGTACATGGGCGGCGCCCCGGCGGCGATCAGGCGGGCGCGCGAGGATTTTGAGCGGGGCGAGTACCGCTTCGTCGCCGAGGCCATGAGCCACGTCGTCTTCGCCGATCCTTCGAACACGGAGGCGCGCCATCTCGGCGCCGACGCCCTCGAGCAGCTCGGCTATGCGGCGGAGTCCGCGACCTGGCGCAACGCGTATCTTCTGGGCGCCTTCGAGCTGCGGCAGGGCCAGCCCAACGTCGTCGCGCGGGCCCCCGTCAGCCCCGACGTCGTCCGCGCGATGAGCCTCGATCATGTCTTCGACTACCTGGGTGTTCGGCTCAACGGCGAGAAGGCCGAGGACCGGCGCATCGTCATCAACTGGGCGTTCTCCGACCTTGCCCGGACGTACGTGCTGAACCTCGAGAACTGCGCCTTGACCTACCTGGCCGACCGGCGGAGCGCCCGCGCCGACGCCACCGTGACGCTCGACCGGGCGACACTCGACCGCATCATCCTGGGCGAGGTGCCGTTCGCCGAGGCCGTGCGGCAGGGCCTCGCGCGCATCGAGGGTGAACCCGACATGGTCGCCGAGCTCTTCGGCCTCCTCGACGACTTCGCCCTGATGTTCGAAGTGATCGAACCCAAGCGAATGCCGTCAGGAGGCGTCACGTCTTGAGATCCGACTCGCCCGTCAGACGGGCAACGGCGGGCCGTGACGCCGGCTGTGCTGCTTCCCGCGCGAGCGTCTCGTTTCGACGGCCCAGCCACAGCCCGTTGACCAGCCAGAGCGCTGAGATCGGCACGGCTGCGACGCTGATGCCCGCCAGCCCGAGCCCAAGGAGCCCCATGCCAGCGTACGCCCAGGCGCCGATCTGGTCGCCCGCGCGGTAGACGAAGGTATCGATGAAGCTCTTGGCCTTGTATTTGTCTTCGCGCGGTACCACGGTGAAGCAGGTCTCGCGCGCGGGCCGCGCCACGGCGAAATTGCCGGCGCGCCGCAGGACCTGGAACGTGATGACCCCCCACAAGGTCGGCGCCACCCCGAGCACGGCGAATCCCGCGACGCTCAGCGCCGGCAGCAGGGTGAGCGTGAGGGCGACGCCGAGCCTCTTGATGATCCGCCCCGTCAGGAGGAGCTGAATGAGAAGCGTGAGGACGTTGACCGCCAAGTCGATATTAGCGAAGAACGCCGTTCGCGCCGAGCGGTCCGTGAAGCTGTGTTTCGCGATATCGGCCTGCTGGAAGTAGAGAAACGTCGACAGGATCGTGAAGAGCAGCATGTACACCGTCAGGTTCAAGAGATAGGGCGATCGGACGGCGTGGGCGAATCCGGACAGCACCCTGCCGCCGACGGCCGCGTCGTCTCTGCCCCCTCCGGCCCGCTCGCGCAGGCCCCGCGCGATCCTCGCCAGGCGCCGGACGCTGAACACGGCCACCTCGAGCAGCACGGCCGAGACGAGCAGGAGGCGGCTCCGGCCGAGATGCTCGACCAGCGCGAAGGTCAACGACGATCCGACGATCCCGCCGATGGTTCCGCCCGCGGCAATGAAGCCGAACAGCCGCCGGCTCTGCTCGCTGCTGAACACGTCGGCGAGAAAGCCCCAGAACACGGACACGACGAAGAGATTGAAGACCGCCGCCCAGATGTAGAACATCCTGCCGGTCCACGCGTTGGCGGGCCCCGAGGTCGTCTCCAGCAGGATCAGAAAGAGCACGAGGTTGGCCATGAAGAACCGGTACGTCCACGAGATGAAACGGACGGGCGCGAGGCGCGCCACCAGCGCCGAGAACGGCGGGTTGGCGATCAGCATGCCGACCAGCGTTCCGGTGAACAGCCACGGCAGGTTCTCGATGCCGCCCGCCGCGCCGATCTCGTCGCGAATCGGCCGGATGACGTAGTACGCGGACAGGATCGAAAAGAAATACAGCCACGACCATGCGAGCGCCGTCGCTTCGGCCGGCCTCACGTCGATCACGGTGCGGAGCACCCGGAGCGTCAAACCGCCGCCGGCGGCGCTGGACTTTTCGGTGGGCACGGAGTATTCCTTGTTGGGTGTTCGCACGAACCGCCTGACATGGCCGATCAAGAAGGGTAGCAGTCTCGCATCCCACCAGGTGAGGAGATTTACGATGAACTCGAACGGCGCAGTCAACGAAGGTCGCCGCCAATTCCTTCAGGCCGCCGCGGCCGCTGCCGCGGGCGCGGCCCTGGGCACCATCCCGCTGGCGGCGCGCGCCACCGCCGCGGCCGAGGGCGGCATGAAGATCGGAGTGATCGGCTCCGGCAGGATC
>DASYVT010000225.1 GCA_035936835.1 Candidatus Methylomirabilota bacterium
CTCGGTCGAGCCGATGCCGAACGCGAGCGCCCCGAAGGCCCCGTGGGTCGCCGTGTGAGAGTCGCCGCAGACGAGGACGATGCCCGGCTGCGTCAGCCCCTGCTCGGGCCCTATCACGTGGACGATCCCTTGGCGCGGATCGCCCGGCCCGAAGAGCGTGACGCCCTCTTCCCGCGTGGAGCGCGTCAGGCCTTCTACCATGCCGCGGATCTCGTCGTTGGCCAGCGCCTCCGACCCCGGCCCCGTCGGGACATAGTGGTCCGCTGTGGCGACGAGGCCCCCGGGCCGACGCACCGAGCGCCCCGCCTTGCTGAGACGCGCGAACGCGTGTGTCGCGCCCTCGTGGAGCAGGTGCCGGTCGATGTACAGGAGCGACTGCCCGCCGGGCCCCTCGGCGACCACGTGGCGATCCCAGATCTTCTCGAACATCGTGGGCATGGCAGCGTCTCCTGACTATCCCGCGTCCGTGCAGGGGATCATGACCGAGGCGCGAATTTCTCTTCGATTTCGTGCCACCAGTCGAAGCCGACCTTGCGGAAAATGTCCATGGGCGAGAGCACGGGCCCGTCGTGCCAGTCCGTCCCCGTCTCCTTCAAGGACTCCAGCGCGCGTTCCATGGCCGGGACGGCCGCCGCCATG
Source organism: Candidatus Methylomirabilota bacterium (assembly GCA_035936835.1). Lineage (NCBI taxonomy): Bacteria > Methylomirabilota (SeqCode) > Candidatus Methylomirabilota bacterium. The sequence continues at coordinate 640 of DASYVT010000225.1, forward strand.
CACACGGCGGGGAAGATCACGATCTTGAAGCCGATCCGCTCGAGCTCCGCGACCTTGACGGCCGGCGTCTTCCCGCCCTGGACCATGTTGGCCAGGAGCGGCGCCTTGACCTCGCGGGCCACGCGGTGGATCTCGTCCTCGGTCTGCGGCGCCTCGACGAAGACGACGTCGGCGCCCGCCTCGGCGGCGCGATTGCCGCGGTCGATCGCGTCGTCCAGGCTCGTCACGGCGCGGGCGTCGGTGCGCGCGATGATGACGAAGTCCGGATCTGTCCGGTGCTCGCTGGCGGCGCGGATCTTGTCGCAGAACTCCTGCGTCGGGATGACCTGCTTGCCGGCGATGTGGCCGCACTTCTTGGGCGCGACCTGGTCCTCCATGTGCAGCCCCGCGACGCCGGCGCGCTCGTACTCCCGCACGGTCCGCACGACGTTCAGGACATTGCCGTAGCCCGTGTCCGCGTCGGCGATGATCGGCAGCGACACGCAGGAGGCCAGGTGCGACGCGTGGTTCGCCATCTCGGTGAGGGTGGCGAGCCCCAGGTCGGGCTGGCCCAGGTGCGAGGCCGCCGTGCCCGCGCCCGTCATGTAGACGCAGCGGAAGCCGGCCGCCTCGATGAGACGCGCGGAGAAGCCGTCGTAGGCGCCCGGGGCGACGATGATCCCGGGCTCCTTCATCATCTGGCGGAGACGCGTGGTGGTGCGCATGGGAGAGCCCTTTCCCGGGCCCTCGGGCCCGCAACGGAGACAGGAGCGGATTGTTCTACGATCCTCCCGGGCTGTCAATGTGGCACCATGGACGACGACCTATGACCGCCTCCAAGGCGAGCGCGGAACAAATAGACATTGGCAGGCGGGCGCTACTCGCCGGCGCCGCGTCCGTCCTTGCGACGCCCGCCCCAGGTTGGGCGCAGAAGCCCGACCGGGTCGTCTTCGGCACCAACTGGCGCGCGCAGGCCGAGCACGGCGGTTTCTACCAGGCCGTCGCGACGGGGCTGTACCGCCGCCGCGGCCTCGACGTCACGATCCGCCAGGGCGGGCCGCAGATCAACAGCGCCCAGCTCTTGGCAGCCGGACGCCTGGACTTCAACATGGGCGCGAGCCTCTTCGGCGCGCTCAACTATCTCCAGAGCGGCGTGCCCATCGTCACCACCGCCGCCATCTTTCAGAAGGACCCGCAAGTCCTGATGTCCCACCCGGGCCAGGGCCACGACTCTCTCCCCGCGCTCAAGGGCAAGCCGATCATGATCTCGGCGGGAGCGCAGTCGACGTTCTGGCAGTTCCTCAAGCACCGCTTCGGCTACACCGACGCCCAGATCCGCCCCTACACCTTTCAGCTGGCGCCCTTCCTCGCGGACAAGAAGGCGATCCAGCAGGGGTACCTCACGAGCGAGCCCTTCAAAGCCGAGCAGGCGGGCGTGAAGCCGGTCGTCCTGCTGCTGGCCGACGGCGGCTACACGAGCTACACGACCACCATCGAGACACGCGCCGACGTCGTCCGGGACAAGCCCGATCTGGTCCAGCGCTTCGTGGACGCCTCGATCGAGGGCTGGTACGGCTACCTCGACGGCGATCCCGGGCCGGCCAATCGCCTCATCAAGCGCGACAACCCGGACATGACTGACGCGCTGATCGCCTACGCGATCGCCGCCATGAAGCGCCACGGCATCGTGGTCTCGGGAGATGCGCTCACGCTCGGCATCGGCGCCATGACCGACGCGCGCTGGAAGGACTTCTTCGACACCATGTCGGCCGCGGGCGTCTTCCCGCCCACGCTCGAGTACCGGCGCACCTACACGCTCCAGTTCGTCAACAAGAAGATCGGGATGAAGTGACGGCCGCCGCGCCCCCCGTCACTCCCATAGTCACGCTCCGGGGGGTGAGCCGCCTCTACCCGAGCGGCACGCTGGCTCTCGACCGGCTGTCGTTGAGTGTCGTGGCGGGCGAATTTCTGACTCTCCTCGGCCCCTCGGGCTGCGGCAAGACCACGCTCCTCCGGCTGATCGCCGGGCTGGCCGAGCCCTCGGACGGGCGCGTCGAGTGGTCGCCCGACGGCGGCGCGCGCCGGCTCGGCTTCGTCTTCCAGGAGCCGACACTCATGCCGTGGGCGCGGGTGGAGGACAACATCCGGCTGCCGCTCATGCTGGCCGCCGTGAGCCAACGTGAGTCGCATATCCGGGTCAGCGAGGCCACGGCGCACGTCGGCCTCGAGGGCTTCGAGCGCGCGTACCCGCGCGAGCTCTCCGGCGGGATGAAGATGCGCGTGTCCATCGCGCGGGCGCTGGTGACCCAGCCGCGAATCCTCATGATGGACGAGCCCTTCGCGGCTCTCGACGAGATCACGCGCTTCAAGCTCGAGAACGATCTTTCGTCCCTGGCGCACCGGCAACGGTTGACCGTGCTCTTCGTCACGCACAGCGTCTTCGAGTCCGTGTACCTCGGCAGCCGCGTGATCGTCCTGTCGCCCCGGCCGGGGCGCGTCGCGGCCGAGTTCCGGGTGGACGCTCCCGCGCCGCGCGGCGAGGCCTTCAGGACCTCTTCCGTTTACCTCGAGGCCTGCCGCCAAGTCTCGGCGCTCCTGGCCCAAGCCATGGAGGCCCGCTAGCGTGGCGGCGCGCGGGCGCGGGGACCGCGTGCTCGCTCCGGCGCTCGTCGGCCTCGCAGCCCTGGCGGCCTGGGAAACGGTGGTGCGCGTGGAGGGCATCCCGCCCTATATCCTGCCGGGACCCATCCTGATCGCGCGCACCGTGGTCGCCGATTGGGGCACGCTCTTCCCCTCGCTCCTCGTCACGCTCGCCATCACGGGCGCGGCCTTCCTGGTCGCGGCCGTGCTCGGTCTCGCGCTGGCCGTCGTCTTCACGCAGTCTACGTTCATCGAGCGCGCCTTCTTCCCGTACGCCGTCATCCTCCAGGTGACGCCCATCGTCGCGATCGCCCCGCTCATCATTCTGTGGGTCAAGTGGATCCCGCTGGCGCTCCTGATCTGCGCCTGGCTCGTCGCGTTCTTTCCCGTGCTGTCCAACACGGTCCTGGGGCTCGCAAGCACGGACAAGAACCTGGTGGATCTCTTCCGCTTGTACGGCGCCACGCGCTGGCAGGCCTTCCGCTACCTCCGCCTGCCGTCGGCCCTGCCCTACTTCCTGGGCGGGCTCAAGATCAGCGGCGGCCTCGCGCTGATCGGCGCCGTCGTGGCGGAGTTCGTGGCGGGAACGGGCGGGGCGCAGTCGGGGCTCGCCTTCCGCATCCTCGAGGCGGGCTACACGCTCCAGATCCCGCGGATGTTCGCCGCGCTCTTCCTGATCTCGGCGGCGGGCGTGCTGATCTTCGCGCTCCTGACCGGGCTCAGCCGGCTGGCGCTTCACCGCTGGCACGAGAGCGAGCTCGAGCCCGAAGATTGAGCTATTGTGCGCTCCCGCACCCTTGGGGTAGCATCCACGCGAAAGCTGCCCTCGAACCCAACGGGGCACCGACGCTCCGACGCCATCCTCATCCAAAGGAGGACGAGATGGACAGCCGACTGAAGGATCTGGCAGAGAAGCTGGACGCGGGTCTCATCGCCCGGCGCGAGTTCCTCCGCAGGGCCGCCGTCGTCACGGGCGGCACCGCCGCGGGCCTCAAGGCGCTCGAGCGGATGGCGTATGCGCAGAGCGGGACCAAGCTCCGGGTATGGTTGTTCAAGAGCTACGTGACCGCGGGCAACGACATCCTCGCCAAGCAGGTGGAGAGCTGGGCGGCGGAGCGGAAGGTACAGGTCGACATGGACTGGGCGACTTTCGGCGACCGTGAGCAGAAGTTCGTCGCGGCCATCGAAGCTGGCAATCCGCCGGACATGGCTGAGATGAACTACCAGGGGCCGTCGCGCTACAAGGCCGCGCTCCGGGACGTGACGAAGATCGCCAAGGACCTGGCTTCGTCGCGCGGCGGACTGCTCACCTACGCCGAGCGGGCGGTCAACCTCAACGGACAGTACTTCGGCGTCGCCCGCCAGGCCTTCCCCGGCGGCCTCTTCGTCCGCAAGGACCTGCTCGACGCCAAGGGCGTCAAGCTTCCCAAGGTCTATGACCCCGACGTGGTCGACATGGCCAAGAAGTGCCAGGACGCGTCGAAGGATCTCTGGGGCTTCGGCCAGACCCTCAACCGGTGCGACGACGGCAACGGCTACATGCAGAACATCCTATGGGACTACGGCGGGAGTGTCTGGGACAAGGACGGCAAGCCCGCGCTCGCCACGACGTTCCTCAAGCAGAACCTCGAGGCGCTGCAGTTCTCCGTGGACACTATCCAGAAGTACAAGATCCAGCCTCCGGGCGTCATGGGCTGGAACGACGTATCCAACAACGAGGCGTACATGGCCGGCAAGCTGGTGAGCACCAACAACGGTGCGAGCCTCTACTACGCCATGGTGGCCAAGAAGCACCCGCTGGCCGAGAAAACACAAGTGATCCTGACGCCGGGCGGCCCGGCCGGCAGCTTCGTCTTCGCCGGCCCGTACAACTGGGGCATCTTCCAGAAGACCAAGCACGTCGAGCTCTGTGAGGACTTGATCCGCTGGGTCGAGGACGAGAAGCGCTTCGAGGAATACATGAAGGCGTCCATTGGCCAGGCCGGACCCGTGTACAAGTCGCGAGCCGACAACCCGTACTGGAAGACGGACCCGAACTTCCAGGGCATGCTCCAGAACCTCCTCCGGGGCGTGTGGACCGGCTATCCCGGCCCGTTCACAGCCGCCGCCGTCGAAGTGCAGGCACAGTACCTCCTCTGCGACATGGCCGGGCGCGTGGTGGTGGCCGGGCTCTCGCCCGAGGCCGCGTTGAAGGAGACCCACGCCCGCGTCGAGGAGATCTACAAGGCCCGGCGGAGCTAGCGGCCGAAGCCTTCCCATGAGCATCAGCACCGTCGAGCTCGGCTTGAAGACGGCGCTCGGCCCGAAGCGCGAAGGGCCGCTGGTCGGGCTCGCCCGCATGCTGGGGCCCGACCACCGGCTCGGCTTCCTATTCATCCTGCCGACCGTAGTCCTGGTGCTCACGCTCGTCGCCTACCCGTTCTGCTACGCGATCTATCTGAGCTTCACGCGGAAGTACGTCGGGGTGCCGCCGGTGTTCGTGGGCTTCGACAACTACGTCAAGCTCACCTTCGACGGCTTCTTCCAGCGCGCCGTCATCAACAGCTTCATCTTCACCTTCGGCTCGGTGACCGTGAAGCTCGTGCTCGGCATGGTCATGGCGCTCGTGCTGACCACCGGGATCCGCTGGAGGAGCTTCTGGACGGGCGTGCTGCTGATCCCGTGGGTGGCGCCGACCGTGGTGTCGGCGCTCAACTTCCTGTGGATCTTCGACTACAGCCTCGGTGTCCTGAACTACATGCTGGTCAAGGTCTTCCACCTGCTGCCGCACGGCGTCGGGTGGCTATCCGAGCCCGGGACGGCCATGGCCTCCGTGATCGGCGTCAACATCTGGCGCGGCTTCCCGTTCTTCGGGATCAGCTTCCTGGCGGGATTGAGAGCCATCCCCGCCGAGATGTACGAGGCCGCGGCCGTGGACGGCGCGGGCCCGCTCCTGCGCTTCCGCCACGTGACGCTGCCGGGGATCCGGAACATCGTGATCATCGTGATGCTCCTCTCGACCATCTGGACCTTCAACGACTTCCAGATCGTCTACATCCTGACCAGGGGCGGCCCCGGCGGCGCGACCCAGGTCATTCCCGTCTTCACCTACGAGATCGCCTTCGGCGCCCAGCGGCTCGGCGAGGCCATCGCCGTCGCGCTCTACATGCTCCCCGCGCTCGCCGCCGTCATCATCGTCCTCGCGCACTACATGCGCAAAGGCCGCGGTAGAGCATGAACAAAGGCTTCGCCGCGCGGCTCCAGCTGGCCGGATCCTACGGCTTCCTCGTGAGCCTCCTCGTCATCGTGGTCTTCCCCTTCTACTGGATGACCGTGACCTCCTTCAAGGGCGAGGAGCAGATGCGGAGCCTCGTCAGCATGTTCTGGCCGAGCCCCGTGGTGACCGACAACTACCGCCATCTCCTGGGCAAGACGGAGTTCGTGGCCTGGTTCGGCAACAGCGTCATCGTCTCGGTCAGCAGCACCTTCCTCGCTACCGCCATCGGCACCATCGGCGCCTACGCGCTGGCGCGGCTCAAGTTCCTCGGCCGCGCCTTCATGTCGAGCGCCGTGCTGATCACGTATCTGGTGCCGCCATCCATCCTCTTCATCCCGCTCTACGCCCAGATCAGGACGCTCGGCCTGGCCGACAGCCTGGGCGGGCTCATCGCCGCCTACCCGTCGTTCACCATCCCGTTCGTCACGTGGCTCCTCATGGGCTACTTCGAGTCCATCCCCGTGGAGCTCGAAGAAGCCGCCATGATAGACGGCGCGACCCGCTTCGGCGCCTTCAGGCGCATCATCCTTCCGCTGGCCGCGCCGGGAGTGCTCGCCGCCGGGCTCTACGCCTTCACCCAGTCGTGGAACGAGTTTCTCTACGCGCTCGTCTTCATCACCAACGTGAAGCTGCGGACTTTGCCGGTGGGGCTCTCCAGCTTCATCACGGGCGACGTCTACGGCTGGGGCTACTTGATGGCGGGAGCGGTTTTGACCACGCTGCCGGTGATCGTGGCCTACATCTACCTCCAGAAGTACATGGTCGAGGGCCTAACCGCCGGCAGCGTGAAGGGTTAGGGCGCCTCGCCCGGGCTCTCAGCCTCCGTAGAAGATGTTGGGCCCGAGATCCTTCAGCCACAGGGTCACGTCATCGGCCCGGCCCTCAGGCTGCCTGGCCAGCGCCACCTCGACCACCTCACCCACGAAGATCGAGTGATCACCGCGCTCGACGCTGTCCACGAGGCGGCACTCGATCGCGGCCGGCGCCCGCTCCAGGATGGGCGCGCCCGTCACGCCCCAGCGGAACGGCTCGCCCGAGATCGTCAGGCCGTCGCGGACTGCCGGCTTGAAGAAGGTGAAGGCCATGGGACCCTGGACCTTGCCCAGCACGTTGAGCGCGAAGGCCTTCGAGTCCTTGATGAGCGGGTGCGCGTGCGAGTCCGCCTTGACGCCGACGACCACGAGCGGCGGAGCGAACGAAGCCTGCGTCACCCAGTTCACCGTCGCCGCAGCGACCGCGTCATCCTTGCCCTTGGCCGTCAGCACGTAGAGGCCGTAAGGAATCATGCGCAGCACGGTCTTCTTCACGTTGGCATCCATGGCGCCCTCCTCATGGGGTTTGAACCGGGCGCCAGTGTAGCGCGGACAGGCGCTTGCGCGCACCCCGTGAGTTGCCCTACCCTCGGCACACCAATGGGCTTCGAGAACGTCGGCTGCGACGAGGCGATGGGGCGGGCGGGCGCGCTCGTTCCCGTGCTGCGGGAGCGCGCCGCCGGCGCCGAGACGCTCCGCGAGATGGCGAAGGAGACGGCGGCGGATCTCCACCGCGCGGGGCTCTTCCGCTTCCACCAGCCCCGGCGCTGGGGCGGCATGGAGCTGCCCTTCGTGGCGCTCTTCGACATCCCGGCGGAGATCGGGCGCGGCTGCGCCTCGACGGCGTGGAACGTGGCGAACCTCGCGGTCCATCACTGGCTCCTCGCCCTCTACGACCCGCGCGCCCAGGAGGAGGTCTGGGGCCAGAACCCCGACGCGCTGATCGCCTCCGGCATCGCATACCCTCAGGGGCGGGGGCGCCGCGTCGACGGCGGCTTCGTCGTGAGCGGCTACTGGAACTTCTCGAGCGGCGTCGATCCGTCGGACTGGAACATGCTGGCCGTGATCGTTCGCGACGGCGACCGGGTCGTGGACCACCGCATGTGCCTCGTGCCGAAGAGCGACTACGAGATCGTGGACGACTGGCAGGTGCTGGGCATGCGGAGCACCGGCTCCAAGTCCGTGCGCGCCACCGACGTCTTCGTCCCCGAGCACCGCGCGCTCTGCATGTACCTGGCGCGTGGGGGGAGCGACTTCCCGGGGGCGGCAGTCAACCCCGGGGCGCTCTATCGCGTGCCGATCGGCGCGATCAGCTCTCACTGTCTCGCGGCTGCCGGCCTGGGTAACGCCCAGGCCGCTCTCGAGCTGACTGTC
>DASYVT010000226.1 GCA_035936835.1 Candidatus Methylomirabilota bacterium
GGCCGGTTGACGGCGGGGGTGTGCCAGCCTATGATGCCGCTCAGTCGGGCGGGCGTGGTCGGCGCGCGAGGAGGCTGCTCATGTGCGCTGTGGCATCGGCTCCCCGGGGTGGCCGGTGTCTGAGTATGGGCGATTATGTCAGGGGTGGGGCTCACGGACGAGGCGACCGCGCCGCCCGAGGGGGCTAGTGTTGGCTACCCTCCCGGACAACGCGGGAACCGCTGACGGAGGGCCTACCTGGTTGATCTGATAACCCAATCGGGTACGGTACAGGGGGGCTGGCCCCTTCGACGCCTGGCCAAAGGTGCGCCAGATAAAGGCCTTGTTCGGCCGGCGGCTGGCCGAGATCCCTTTTTAATGGTGACCAAAGGGCGGATATGTCGACCCTGGCCAGGCCCCCAGGGATTTGAGGAGTGCGTCGGAAGTATTGAAATAGGCTTGACTTTCTCCATCTCGATCAGTATCCTTTAGCGTTTCCTGGAGGGTACTTCAGAGCCGACGCCATGCTCGACAGCCTTACTTCGCGACTCACGGGTATCTTTGACCGGCTCCGTGGCTACGGCCGGCTGACGGAGGAGAATATCCAGGAGGCCCTGCGCGAAGTGCGCGTGGCCCTCCTCGAAGCCGACGTCAACTTCAAGGTCGTCAAGGGCTTCATCGAGCGAGTCCGCGTCAAGGCGGTGGGCCAAGACGTGCTCACGTCGCTCACGCCGGGGCAGCAAGTGGTCAAGGTCGTGCGCGACGAGCTGGTCGAGCTGCTCGGCGGCTCGGGGCATCGCCTGGCGATGGCGTCTCATCCGCCCACGGTCATCATGCTGGTCGGTCTCCAGGGCTCGGGCAAGACCACCTCGGCCGCCAAGCTCGCGCGGCACTTCCAGAAGCAGGGGCAGCACCCGATCCTGGCCTCGGCCGACGTCTACCGCCCGGCCGCCATGGCGCAGCTCCGCCGCCTGGGCAAGGACCTGGGCATCCCCGTGCTTGGGGAAGAGACGCAGAAGCCCGCAGCCATCTGCCGCGCGGCGCGCGACGAAGCAGCCCAGCGCGGGCTCTCGCCGCTCATCCTCGACACGGCGGGGCTGCTGCACATCGACGAGGTGATGCTGGACGAGCTGCGGGTGATCAAGAAGGACGTGGCGCCGCACCACGTGCTGCTCGTGGTGGACGCGATGACGGGCCAGGACGCGCTGACGGTGGCGGAGAAGTTCAACGCCGCGGTGGGCATTGACGCGGTGGTGCTGACCAAGATGGACGGCGACGCGCGGGGCGGCGCGGCCCTGTCGGTGCGGGAGGTAACGGGGCGGCCCATCGCGTTCGTCGGCGTCGGTGAGAAGACGGACGCGCTCGAGCCCTTCCACCCCGACCGGCTCGCGCAGCGCATCCTCGGTATGGGCGACGTGCTCTCGCTGGTCGAGAAGGCCCAGGCCCACGTGGATGCTTCCCAGGCCGAGGAGATGGCGCGGAAGATCCGCGAGGAGAGCTTCTCCCTCGAGGACTTCGCCACGCAGCTCAAGCAGCTCCGCTCCATGGGACCGCTGGGGCAGATCATGGAGATGCTGCCGATGTTCAAGGGTTCCAAGGGCATGCCGAAGGAGCTCAAGGGCGAGGAGAAGAATCTCAAGCGCTTCGAGGCGATCATCGGCTCGATGACGCCGGACGAGCGCGTCAAGCCGGCGATCATCAACGGCAGCCGTCGCGCGCGCATCGCCAAGGGCAGCGGCACCCAGGTGGCCGACGTCAACCGGCTGTTGAAGCAGTACGCGCAGCTCAAGCAGATGATGAAGGGCCTCAAGCAGATGGAAGGGCGCATGGGCAAGTTCAAGGGCGCCATGCCGTTCTTGCCTAGATAACCACACGAAAGAGGTGAACAGGTGGCGGTGCACATCCGACTGAGAAGGACCGGGACGACACGGAAGCCGGCCTACCGCGTGGTGGTGGCCGACTCGCGCGCGGCGCGCGACGGGCGCTTCATCGAGGTCATCGGGCATTACAACCCGCTGACCAAGCCGCCGACCATCAAGATTTCCGCGGAAAAGGCGGCGGAGTGGATCAAGAAGGGCGCGCAAGCGTCGAACACGGTGAAGCACCTCCTGAAGCACGCCGCGAAGGCCGCCAAGGCGTAGCGACGGTGGCGCCCGGGCCCGCTCTCGTCGCGGTGGGAGAGGTACTGAGACCCTGGGGGCTCCAGGGCGAGGTGCGCGTCAAGCCGCTCACGGATCGCCCGAAGGAGCGTTTCACAGGCTTGAGCGAGTGCGTGCTGTGGGAGCCCGTGCCCGACCGGCGGGAGCCCTGCCGCATCGCCTCCTGCCGCTTCGAGGGGGAGACGGTGCTGGTGAGGATGGAGGGCGTGACCTCGCCGGAGGATGCCCGGCGGTTCACGGGACGGCTGCTCGCGGTGGCACAGGAGGACGTGCTGCCGGCGCCCGAGGGGCACTTCTACCCCTGGGAGATGGCCGGCGCGACGGTGCAGACGCGCGACGGGCGGCGCGTCGGAGAGTTCGTGCGGGTGGAGGGCAGCGAGGGTCAGCCGCTGTGGGTGGTGGCCGAGGGCGGCCGCGAACACCTGGTGCCCGCGGTGCCCGAGATCGTGGTGGAAGTGAACGTGGCGGAGCGGCGGATTGTCATCGACCCGCCGGAGGGGCTCTTGGAGCTGTGAGAATCGACATCGTCACGCTCTTTCCCGGGATGGTGGAGCCGGCGCTCAGCGACTCCATCGTGGGGCGCGCGCGCGTGCGTGGGATCGTGGACATCCGCGTCCACAACCTGCGCGACTCCGCCCCGGGCAAGCACCGCGTGACCGACGACACGCCCTTCGGGGGTGGCGGCGGGATGATCATGAAGCCCGAGCCGCTCGCGGCGTGCATCGAGACGCTCAGGACCCCGGGAGCGCGGGTCATCCTGCTCGACCCGGCGGGGCGGCGCTTCACCCAGGAGGTGGCGGCCGAATACGCCGCGCTGCCTCACCTGGTGCTGGTGTGCGGGCGCTACGAGGGCGTGGACGAGCGGGTGCGCGAGCGCCTGGTGGACGAGGAGCTGTCCATCGGCGACTACGTGCTGTCGGGCGGCGAGGCGGCGGCGCTGGTGGTCAGCGAAGCGGTGACGCGGCTTCTGCCCGGCGCCTTGGGCGACGAGGGGGCGCCGGCGCGGGATTCGTTCTCGCGGGGGCTGCTCGAGCATCCGCAGTACACGCGCCCCGAGGTGTTCAGAGAGTGGGCAGTACCGGAGGTTTTGCGCTCGGGCGACCACGCCCGGATCGAACGGTGGAAGCGCGTCATGTCCGTCTGGCGGACGTGGCAACGGCGGCGGGATCTGCTGGAGACGGCGGACCTCTCGCCTGAGGAGCAGAAGTGGGTAGCGGGCTTCAGCCAGGGCCGGCCGCCCGAGGACTATCTCGAGTAAGGAGCCACGAATCATGCAAGCCATTCGCATCGTCGAAGCGGGACAGCTGAAGAAGGACCGGGCGGGCCTCGCGCCCGGCGACACGGTCCGGGTGTCGGTCAAGGTGGTCGAGGGCGAGAAGGAGCGGATCCAGGTCTTCGAAGGCGTGGTGATCCGCAAGCGCGGCGACGGGATCAGCGCCTCGTTCACCGTGCGGCGCATCTCGTATGGTGTAGGCGTGGAGCGCACATTCCCGCTGCACTCGCCGCGGATCGACAAGATCCAGGTGATGAAGCGCGCCACCGTGCGGCGCTCGAAGCTCTACTACCTGCGGGATCTCGCCGGCAAGGCGGCGCGCTTGAAGGAGAAGCGCGCCGCTGTTGTGCCGACATCGGGCGAGTCGGAGTAGCGGGAGACATCGGCCACGGGCGCGCCCTATCGCTTCGAGCAGGCGGCTTGGCGGCGCGGCCTCACGCGTGTCGCCGGGCTCGACGAGGCGGGGCGAGGCCCGCTGGCGGGGCCGGTGGTGGCGGCGGCGGTGGTGTTGGAACCGGGCACGCGGATCGACGGCGTGGACGACTCGAAGCGGTTGACGCGGGCCGGTCGGGAAGAGCTGGACGCCGTCATTCGCGCCCGCGCGATGGCGGTGGCAGTCGGGCTGGTGGACGCGGCGACCATCGACCGGGTCAACGTGCTCGAGGCGACGCGGTGGGCCATGGGGCGGGCGCTCGCGGCGCTCGATGTCGAGCCGGAGCTGGTGCTGACGGACTTCGTGAAGCTCGAGGGGCTGCGCTGCCCGCAGCGCAACCTGGTCAGGGGAGACCAGCGGTCGGCTACGGTGGCCGCCGCATCGATCATAGCCAAGGTGACGAGGGACAGAATGATGACAGAGGCGGACCGGGAGTACCCGCAGTACGGCTTCGGGCGGCACAAGGGCTACCCGACCGCCGACCATCGGGCCGCGCTGCTGGCTCACGGGCCGTGTCCCTTGCACCGCCTGAGCTTTACAGGCGTCGCACAACCGGATCTGTTCGAATACGCGCAAGGCAAGGAGTGAACCGTGCCGATTGACACGAGGAAAGCCACAGGCATCAAGGGTGAAGAGGAGGCGGCCCGCTTCCTGACACGCTGCGGGTACGCCATCCTCGAGAAGAACGTCCGCACGCGCGTCGGCGAGATCGATCTCGTCGCGAAGCATGGCAAGACCCTCGTCTTCGTCGAGGTCAAGACGCGCAAGGACATCGAGAACGCGCCGCCGCCCCAGGCCGGCGTCCATACGCGCAAGCAGAACAAGCTCGGCAAGCTGGCGCAGAGCTACCTCCGCTCCAAGCGCCTGCGCGAGCAGCCCTGCCGCTTCGACGTCGTGGCCGTCGTCGTCAACGACGAGGGCGGCGTAAAAGCCATCCGCCACATCCCCAACGCTTTCTCTGTTGCCGCGTGGTAGTTCGAGGCGCAGCCGAAGGCGAGCCGAGAGCTGAGTAGAACGTCGGCCCCACGGTCCCGCATGGACCGCGCGGAGGCCTTTGAAGCGGCGCTGAGGCTGGCGCCGGGGAAGACGGCGCTGGTCGTGGTGGACATGCAGCGCGGCTTTCTCGACCCGGGCGTGGCGATGGAAGTGCCGCCCGCCCGTGACATCATTCCCCGGATCCGCACCCTCCTCGACCTCTTCCGCGAGAAACGCCTGCCCGTCGTCTTCACAGAGTTCACCTATTCCGAGCGGGCGTCTCTCCTGGTGGGCGAGCTGCATCCCGAGCATCGCAAGGCCGCCCCGGGCGCTCCTCGCGGGTTCGGCATGCCTTCGTCCTCCTGCCTCGAGGGCGAGGCCAATCTCCGCGTCGTGCCCGAGCTCCAGCCCCGCCCGGACGAGCTGGTCGTGACCAAGTTCCACTACGACGGCTTCAACGGGACGCCGCTGGACGCTGCGCTCCGCGCCCGCGGCGTCACCCATCTGGTGCTCACGGGCACGATGACAGACATCTGCGTGCTGGCAACGGCAGTCGGGGGCATGAACCGCGAGTACCGCATGACGGTCGTCGAGGACGGGACGGCCACCCTTTGGCCCGAGATCCAGCGCGCCACCCTCGACATCATCCGCCGCGCCTATGGCCGCGTCCTCACCACCAAGCAGATCGCCGACGAGATCTGCCGGTGGTAGCGCGAGGCGCAGCCGCAGGCGAGCCGAGCAACTCACGTGGTAGCGTCGGCTCCCGGGGCATGGTAATTTCGTGGCCATGAACAACGGCTACCGCTTCTCGGGATGCATCCCGGCGAACCTGCTTCCCTTCACCGCCGACCTCGCCATCGACGTGGCGGCCTACAAGAAGCACCTGCGCTGGCTGGCGGACACGAAGGGCGTGACGGCCATCGTGGCGAACGGCCATGCGGCCGAGGTGTCTTCGCTCTCCCGCGAGGAGCGCAAGCGGGCGCTGGCCTTAGCAATCGAAGAAGTGGGCGGCAAGGTGCCGATCATCGCGGGCGTCTACTCGGACGGCACGCACGAGGCGATCGAGCTGGCGCGCGACGCCAAGGCCGCGGGCGCCTCGGGGCTCCTCATCTTCCCGCCGACCATCTTCATGTGGGGCGCCCAGGTAAAGCCCGACATGGCCCTGCGCCACTTCTCGATGCTGGCGGACGGCGTGGACCTGCCGCTCATCGTCTTCGAGTACCCGCCCACCTCGGGCATGGGCTACTCACCCGAGACGCTCGGCGAGCTCTGCAAGATCCCGAGTGTCGTGGGCGTCAAGGACTGGTCCAACGACATCGTCGCCTACGAGAAGAACCTGCGCGCGCTCCGGGCCTCGGGGCGCCCCGTCGCGATGCTGTCGTCCTTCACGATGTCGTTGATGGCGAGCTTCTGCCTGGGTGCCGACGGGTGCATCTCGGGCATGGGCAGCGTCGCGGCCGACCTCCAGGCCGAGCTCTTCACCGCCGTGAAGGCGGGCGACCTCGTGCGTGCCCACCGCGCCAACGAGCGCCTGGCCCCGCTCGTAAGCGTGTTCTACGCGCCGCCCTTCGTGGACATGCACAACCGCATGAAGGAAGCGCTTGTCCTGCTCGGCCGCATCCCAGCCGCGCACGTGCGGCCGCCGCTCACGCCCGTCTCCGACGACGAGCGTCACCGCATCCGCCTGGCGCTGAGGGCCTCCGGACTGTCTGCCTAACGTATCGGTACACCGCCAAGCTGCGGGGACCATGGAGCGGGTGGGTGCCTGAAATCAGCAGGTTCTTTGGCATCATCATCGCCATGTTCTACAACGATCACGCGCCACCACATTTCCATGCGCGCTACGGAGAGCAGCGGGCGATAATTGGCATAGACTTTCTGACGGTGTTGGGCGGCCGCCTGTCGCCGCGGGTCCTTAGGATTGGTGATGGAGTGGGCATCGCTTCATCAGGAGGAGCTGCGGGAAGATTGGCGACTGGCCGAGCGACAGGCGCCGCTCAGGTCCATCGCGCCATTGGAGTGATGCCATGATGAAGGATGTGGTCGAGGCCAAGCCGCTGGACGGCTTCCGGTTGCACGTGCGTTTCGAGGACGGTGTGGAAGGTGAGATTGATCTGACCGGTCTCATCCGCTTCGAAGGAGTGTTCGCTCCCTTGCGAGACCCGGCACGGTTTTCTGAGGTCCGGGTGCATCCTGAGCTCGGAACCGTGTGCTGGCCTAACGGAGCCGACCTCGATCCCGATGTACTGTACGTTAGGATCTCCGGCAAGCCCATTAGACTTGCTCCTGAGGAAACTCGTCCCTTCTGAAATCACGGGGCGGCCTGCTCGGCTAAGTCCCTGCCGCCGGGCGGCCGAGCTCGGCGATCTTCTCTATCAGCCGGTCGGCGATCTTCTGCCAGGTCTCCTTCGTGTTCGGCAGCGCGCGCAGATCGTCCACGCTGAACGGCGGCCCGATCACGATGTCAACGCGCTTCCCGATGCGCGGGACCACCGACCCGATGGGCAGCACCTGGTCGAGCCCGCGGTGGAAACACGGCACCACCGCGGCGCCGGTCTCGTAGAGCACCCGGCCCACGCCCGGCCGGCCGTGGCCCAGAGTCCCGTTGCGAGTCCGCGTCCCCTCTGGAAAGGTCCGCACGCAGCCGCCCTCCCGGAGCGCCGCGATGATCCGGTCCATCGCGGGCTGGAAGATCCCCTCGCCGCGGCGGACCGGAATGCACTTCATCCGCCGCATGAACCAGCTTATCAGCCGGCCCTTGAAGAAGTTGCGCTCCTCGGGAACGTGATACGGGATGAAGTCGTACTCCCAGAAGATGCGCGGCCAGAAGATCAGCGTGTCCACGAGGCCGTCGTCGAAGATGGTGACGTGGTTCGAGACGAACACGAGCGGCAGGCGCGCACCCTGGAGGTGATGCTTGCCCACGATCCGCGTCCGGTTCAGCACCCGCATCAGGACGGTGCACACCGGCACCACGAGCAGGCAGGTTAAGCACCAGGTGACGACACGGTTCAATCTCTCGCGGATGTCCATTGGGAGGGCCTGACCGAGCGGACAGTAGCCGGGGCGGGCCCCGGCGTCAAGCCGCCCGGCTCCGGCCGGGCGCGCCTCCGGGCCGCCCCTGGGCCGCTTGCGGGGCCGGGCGCCTTGCGGTATAAGGGGGGCCACCCGATGGCGCCCCACAATCACCCGACGTCACGGACTCCCGAGGAAACCGCGCTGCTCGGAACGGCTCAGCGCCGCTTCCCCGGCGGTGTGCTCAGTGGCTACTACGCCCCCGACGATCTCCAGTTCGTCGTCAAGGAAGCCCGCGGCGCCCACCTCTACGACTTCTCCGGGCGCGAGTACCTCGACTACCTCCTGGGGTCGGGCCCCATGGTGCTGGGCCACGCCCACCCGGCGGTGATCGAGGCCGTCCAGGCGCAGCTCAGCCGGGGCACGACGTACTTCCAGCTCTCCGAGCCCGCCGTGGCCCTGGCCGAGGAAATCTGCCGCGCCATGCCCTGCGCCGAGCAGGTGCGCTATACCTCCTCCGGCAGCGAGGCGACGTTCTTCGCGCTGCGCGTCGCGCGGGCCTTCCGCAAGCGCGACAAGATCCTGAAGTTCGAGGGCGGCTTCCACGGCACCCACGACTACTCCCTGATGAGCGTGGGGCCGAAGGCGCCCAAGGCCTTCCCCGCGCCCACGCCAGACTCGGCCGGCATCCCGCACGCCATCAGCGACGAGGTACTGATCGCGCCCTTCAACGACCTGGCGGAGACCGAGGCCATCATCGCCGCGCACCACGAGAGCCTGGCGGCCGTGATCATGGAGCCCTTCCAGCGGCTGATCATCCCGGACAGGGGCTTCCTGGCAGGCGTGCGCGAGGTCACGCGCCGCTACGGGGTGCCGCTCATCTTCGACGAGATCGTGACAGGCTTCCGCTTCGCCTACGGCGGCGCCCAGGAGTACTACGGCGTCGTGCCGGACCTCGCGGCGGTGGGCAAGATCATCGGCGGCGGCTTCCCGCTGGCGGCCGTGGTCGGGCGCGAGGAGATGATGCGGCACCTGGCGCCCGCCATGGAGACCGCGGGCGAGTTTGTCCAGCAGGCGGGCACGCTCAACGGCAACCCGGTTGCGGCGGCCGCGGGGCTGGCGACGCTCGCCGAGCTCCGCAAGCCGGGCGCCTACGAGCGTCTCTTCGCGACCGGCAACCGCGTGAAGACTGCGCTCGCGGAGGCCGCAAGGCGCGCGGGCTTCCAGGCGCAGGTCGCGGGCGAGGCGCCCGTCTTCGAGATCTACTTCACCGACCGCCCCATCACCGACTACCGGGCCACGCTGACGGCCGATCGCGCGCTCCATGCCGCGTTTACCCGCGCGCTGCTCGAGCTGGGTGTCGTCAAGGCGGCGCAGAAGATCTACGTCTCCCTCGCCCACACTGAAGAAGATATCCAGCGAACCGTCCAAGCATTCACCGCGGCTTTCGAGGCCGTGGCCGAGCAGCGACCGTAACGCCCACAAGGAGGGCAGAGACCATGGCGGAGAAATGGACAGAGGAGAAATGGGCCCAGGCTGAAGACTTCTGGTACAGCGGCAAGACCACCCGGCGCCGGTTCATCGGCTTCGGCGCCGCGGCGGCAGGCGCCCTCGGCGCCACCGTGGCCGTGCCCGCGTGGTGGAGGGACGCCTTCGGCCAGGCCAAGCCGTTCAAGGTCGGGACGCTGCAGCCGCTCAGCGGCACGGCGGCCGCGGGCGGCAAGACGGCGCTGGTCGGCGTGCAGATGGCCGTGGACCGCATCAACAAGTCGGGCGGCCTCAACGGCCGGCCCATCGAGCTTCTCATCGGCGACTACGAGTCCAAGCCCGACGTGGGCCGGCGCAGGGCCGAGAAGCTGGTGATCGACGACAAGATCGACGCCCACGTGGGCGGCTACCTCTCCAACGTCTGCCTGGCCTGCATGCCCGTCTACGAGGAGCACAAGGTCCTCAACATGGTGAGCGTGTGCCTGGACACCACGATCACCACCACCAAGTGCAGCCGCTACACCTTCCGGCCCTTCGACTACGCCCCAGCCCAGGCGGTGGCGTTCGCGCCGCACCTGGTCGGCAAGATGGGCAAGAAGTGGCACATCGTCTACCTGGACTACGCATGGGGCCAGACCACCCGTGACGCCTACGTCGAGCAGATCAAGAAGGCGGGGGGCGAGACCGTCGAGACGACCGGCGTCCCGCTCGGCACGGCCGACATGACGGCCTTCCTCTCGAAGATCACCGGCA
This sequence comes from Candidatus Methylomirabilota bacterium, assembly GCA_035936835.1. Lineage (NCBI taxonomy): Bacteria > Methylomirabilota (SeqCode) > Candidatus Methylomirabilota bacterium. The sequence continues at coordinate 10,076 of DASYVT010000226.1, forward strand.
ACTTCGACGGCCTCTTCGGGATCCTCTTCGGCGGGCCGGCCGTCACCTTCGTCAACCAAGCCTATGACCTCGGCCTGACCAAGAAGTACAAGCTCGCGGGGGACGGCGCCGTGGCCGAGTCGACTCATCTAGCCGCGCTCGGTCAGAAGGTCGAGGGCTTTGTGGGTGTCAACCGGTACGTCCCGGTCCTCGACGCGCCGCTGAACACGCCGTACCACAAGAAGTTCTACGACGACGCCGTCGCGCGGCTCAAGGCGATCGACCCCTCGGGTCCCAAGCCCGACCGCTACGTGCAGTCCAACTTCGAGGCCACCAACTTCCTCAAGCTCGGGATCCAGAAGTCCGGCTTCCGCGGCCGCGAGGACACCATGAAACTCATCGAGGCCCTGGAGGGGATGGAGGTCAAGGAATCCGACGACTTCCCGCAGGGCGACAAGACGCTGCGGAAGGAGGACCACCAGGCCTTCGTCCGGGAGTTCATCTTCGACATCAAGGACAACAAGCACCGCATCCTCGCGACGGTCCCGAAGGAAAAGACCGTCGTTCCCCCGAACTGCAAGTTCGCGTAGTGACCGCTGACCGCTCCCAGGAGACGGCGGCCCCGGCCGGTAACGGCCGGGGAGCCGCCTCCGGCCCCATCCTGCGCACCGAGGGGCTGACCATGCGCTTCGGCGGGTTGACAGCCGTCAACAAGGTCAGCATCGCGATCGAGCGCGGCGAGATCCGGGCCATCATCGGCCCGAACGGCGCGGGCAAATCCACCTTCTTCAACTGCCTGACGGGCGTCCTGCGGCCGACGTCCGGGCGCATCGTCCTGAACGGCGAGGACGTGGCCGGGCTGCCGCCGAACGAGGTCTCGCACAAGGGTCTCGCGCGCTCCTACCAGATCACCAACATCCTGCCTGGCGCCAGCGTTCTCGAGAACGTCCGCATCGCCGCGCAGTCGCGCCGCCACGCCTGGAACATGGTGCGCAACCGCTTGTCGTTCCCGGACGTCATCGACCGGGCCCGCGCGGTACTGACCTCCGTCGGCCTCCGCGAAGACGAGGACGAGCTGGCGGCCAACCTCTCCCACGGCGCCCAGCGCAACCTCGAGATCGGCATTGCGCTGGCGACCGAGCCCCAGCTCCTCTGCCTCGACGAGCCCACCGCGGGCATGAGCGTCAGCGAGACCCGCACCACGGTCGAGCTGGTACGGCGCATCGCGAAGGACCTGACCATCGTCATCGTCGAGCACGACATGGAGGTGGTGATGGGGCTCGCCAAGACCATCACGGTGCTCCACTACGGCGAGGTGCTGGCCGAGGGCACGCCGGCCCAGATCCAGGCCAACCCGCGGGTCCAGGAGGTTTACCTCAAGACGTGATGCTGGTTCTCGACGGCGTCCACACGTACTACGGCAAGTCCCACATCCTCCACGGGGTGTCGATCGAGGTCCGGGCCGGGGAGGTCGTGGGGCTGCTCGGCCGGAACGGCGTCGGCAAGAGCACAACGCTCAAGACCGTGATGGGGCTCGTGCGCCCGTCGGAGGGCAGCGTCACCTTCGAGGGGCGCGAGATCGGCGGCATGGCGTCCCACCACGTGGCGCACCTGGGCATCGCCTGGGTACCCGAGGACCGGCGCATCTTCCGCCTCCTGACCGTCATGGAGAACCTGCGCACCGGACTCGACCGCCCGGGCGTGACCGAGGCCAGGCGCACGGCGCTCCTCGACAAGATCTACGCCTCGTTCCCGGTGCTGGCTGAGCGGCGGAACCAAGCCGGCGGCACGCTCTCGGGCGGCGAGCAGCAGATGCTGGCCATCGCGCGGGCGATGATGCTCGAACCGAAGATCATCCTCCTCGACGAGCCGACCGAAGGGCTCATGCCGCGCATGGTCTCCCAGATCCACGAGATCATCGATGTGCTCCACCGCGATGGGGTGGCGATCCTCCTGGTGGAGCAGAACGTGCCGCTGACCCTCGAGGCCTCGGACCGCGTCTACATCATGGAGAAGGGCGTGGTCCGCCACCATGCGCCAGCGGCCGACCTCCGCGCGAACCACGCGGTCATCCACCAGTACCTGGGGATCTGAGCGCCGTGGGCCTCCCGGTCGAGCAGATCCTCATCCAGACCATCAACGGCCTCGTCAACGGCATGATCCTGGCGCTGGTGGCCTCGGGGCTGACGCTCATCTTCGGGATCATGGACGTGGTGAACTTCGCCCACGGCGAGCTCGTGATGCTCGGGGCCTTCGTCGGCGCCACCACCCTCGGTGTGACGGGAAACTTCTGGCTCGCTCTCATGGTGGCCACGCTCGCCATCGCCGCGTTCGGGGCGATCCTCCAGGTGAGCACGTTGCGGCCGCTCCTCGGCCGCGACCCCCTGACGACGATTCTCGCCACGTTCGGCATCTCCCTGGTGCTCCAGAAGTACGCGCTCTGGCAGTGGGGCCCCTCGGCGCGGAAGCTCCAGGAACCAATCACGGGGCAGTTTTCGCTCTTCTACCTGCAGTACCCCTGGTACCGGATCGCCACCGCCCTGATCTCCGCGGCCATCATTGGCGCGCTCTACCTCTTCCTCAAGTACGGAAAGTACGGCATCTGGATCCGCGCCGCCATGCAAGATCGCGTCATGGCTCAGGCCATGGGCATTCCGGTCCCGTCGCTTTACACCGCCGTCTTTGCGATCGGAGCGGGGATGGCGGCCGCCAGCGGCGTGCTCTTTGGACCCCTGGCCGGCGTCACCCAGAACATCGGCGCCGATTTCACAGTGCGCGCCTTCATCGTGGTCGTGGTGGGCGGCATGGGCAATCTCGGCGGCTCGATCCTCGCGTCCATCTTCATCAGCCTGCTCGAAGCCTACGCCTCGCTGATCGTGAGCCCCTCCCAGGCGGTCATCGTCTCCTTCGTGGCCCTGATCCTCACGCTCCTCTTCAGGCCGACCGGCCTCTTCGTGCCGACACCCAAATAGCCATGCGACGTTCCGCCGCCGCCTACTGGATGGGCTTCACTGTGATCCTGGCACTCCTGGTCGTCGCCCCGCTGGTGCTGCCGGAGTTCTGGCGGCGCTTCGTCACCGAGATCCTGATCTGGGGCCTGCTGGCCATGTCTTCGGACATCCTGATCGGCTACACGGGGATGATCTCCTTCGGCCACTCGGCCTTCTTCGGGCTGGGGATGTACGGGGCGGCGGCCGCGCTGATGATCGTCAAACCCGCCAACCTGTGGCTCGCCCTGCTCGCAGGTCTCGCCGCCGCTGCCGTGGTGGCCAGCTTCGTCGCCTTTTTCGCCACACGGCTGCGGGACATTTATTTCGCGATCACGACGCTGGTCTTCTCGCAGATCTTCTACGTCATCATCTTCACCTGGACGGAAGTGACAGGCGGCGAGAACGGGCTCAGCTTCGCGCGCCCCGCGCTGTCCATTCCCGGCCTCTTCTCGATCCCCTTCACGACGGAGACCCTGCACTGGTTCGTCCTCGGCGTGGTGACGATCTCGTACCTCCTGCTCCGCCGCGTCACCCAGTCGCCCTTCGGCATGGTGCTGCAGGCTATCCGAGAGAACGAGCCGCGGGCGCGGGCCATCGGCTACTCCGTCGAGCGCTACAAGATCGTCGCCGTCATGCTCTCAGGGCTCTTCGCGGGACTGGCCGGCATCCTCTACGCGTTCCAGAACAAGTTCGCGGCGCCCGACTTCGTGTTCTTTCTCGTCTCGGGCGAGGTCGTGATTTTCAACGTGATGGGCGGGATGGGCACGCTCGTCGGCCCCATCGCGGGCGCGGCCTTCTTCCTGCTTCTACGCGAAGGCCTCTCGCGCTACTTCACCGAGTACTACCTGATCCCCGTCGGCATCATCTTCACGGCCATGGTCATCTTCATGCCCCAAGGACTCCTCGGCTTCGCCAAGCGCCGCCTGAACCAGTAGGCGTCAGCTCCCCGTGCTGCCGAAGCCGCCCGCGCCGCGTGCGGACTCGGGCAGCCGCTCCACCTCGACGAGGCGCGCGTGCGACACCGGCTGGATGACCAGCTGGGCGATGCGCTCACCGCGCTCGATGCCGACGGCCTCGGCGCCGTGGTTGATCAGCAGCACCTTCAGCTCGCCGCGATAGCCCGAATCGATGAGCCCCGGCGCATTGAGCACGGTCACGCCCTTCTGCATCGCCAGGCCCGAGCGCGGCAGCACGAACCCCGCGTGGCCCTCGGGGATGGCGACGGCGAGCCCGGTGGGGACGAGCCGCCGCTCGCCGGGATCGAGCGTCACGGCCTCCGAGGCGCGAAGGTCGAGCCCCGCGTCACCCGGCCGAGCAAAGGCGGGCAGCGGCAGCTCGCGATCCAGCCTGACGGCGGCGATGTCCACGGTGAGGCGAGATTAGCAGAACCGGTTCGCCTGTATCCGTTTTGAGTCGTTGACGGACCGCGGGCCCGTCCCGACACTGGCGCCATGCTGGCCCGGGTGCGCTCGGCCACGGTTTTCGGCATCGAAGCTGCCGACGTCTTCGTCGAGGTGGACGTGGCCCCGGGCCTGCCGTCCTTTACGACGGTGGGCTTGCCGGATTCGGCCGTGCGCGAGAGCCGCGACCGCGTGCGCGCCGCGATCAGGAACGCGGGGCTCGACTTCCCCGTGGACCGCATCACGGTCAACCTCGCCCCCGCCGACCTCCGCAAGGAAGGCGCGGCCTTCGACCTGCCGATGGCGCTCGGCATCCTCTCGGCCACGGGGATCGTCAAGCCAGGGCTCATCGAGAACGCGATCGCCCTCGGCGAGCTCTCACTCGACGGCCATATCCGGCCGGTCCGCGGCGTGCTGCCGGTGGCGCTCCACTGCCGCCGCCGCGGCGTCCCGCGGCTTCTCGTTCCGGCGGGCAACGCGGCCGAGGCCGCCGTCGTCAGCGGCGTCGGCGTCATCCCGCTCGCCACGCTCCACGACGCCGTCGAGTACCTGAACGGCGAGCGCGACATCCCGGTTCACCGTCACGATTCCGACGGCTGGAACACGAATACGGAGCCCGACGATCTCGATCTCGCCGACGTGCGGGGCCATGCGTGGGCCAAGCGCGCCCTCGAGATCGCCGCGGCGGGCGGTCACAACCTCCTGACGTGCGGTGCAGCCGTCAGCGGGAACGTCGCCAGGCACTATCCCCTCGATTTCTAGGTGTTC
>DASYVT010000227.1 GCA_035936835.1 Candidatus Methylomirabilota bacterium
GAGCTGGGCCTGACGCGGGCCGCGGGAGGTGACGTGACCGAGGTTTGGCTCACCGCCGAGGCGGCGGACGCGGGCACCGGCGCGGGGGCCGAGGGCGACGCGGCCCTGGACGGAGGCGCTGGCGAGGCCGGCCAGGACGGGGGAGGCGTCGGCGAGTGGGTCCGGCGGCGCCGTGTCGTCAGCGGGCTCGAGGTGGCGGCGGGCGAGCAGCCGCCCTACGCGGGTGCGGACGGTGGCGAGGACGTGCGCCACATCCTCGTCGCTCGGGAGAGGGGCAGGGTGAAAGGTGAGGTGCCCGGGTCGAGTCTCGCTGAAGACACCGTCGAGCACGAGCGTGTGGAAGTGGATGTTCAATTGCAGGCCGCTGCCGAAGCGTTGGATCACGGTCACGGTGCCAGTCTGGCCGTCCGGGATGCCGTGCGCCCGCGCGGTGCGCGCGTAGAGGGCGAGCAGCACGCGGGCATACACGCCCAGCACCGCGCGGCACAAGGCGTGATCCCACGCCAGGCGGTAGCGCAGGCGATACGGCAGCGTCAGGACCCACTGGCGCACCGGCACCTGTGGCAGCACCTCGTCGACGAGAGAGGCGGCACGCTCCGCCATGCGTCGCCCCCCACAGCTCGGACAGAAGCCGCGCCGCTTGCAGGAGAAGGGCAGGAGGCGCTCGAAGGTGCAATCGGCGCACCGTAGCCGCGTGAAGCCGTGGGCCAGGACCCCGCACGTGAGGAACTCGCGGAACTCCTGCTCGACGAAGCGGGGCAGGCCATGTCCGTCGCCCCGGTCGGAGGCTTCCCGCAGGAAGGGCTCCAGATGTTCGCGGATGACGGCGTGGAGGACAGAGTGCTCGGCGTCGCGGGGCTGATACGTGCGGTGAGGATGGGCCACGCCCTGGGATAGCGCCTGCTGGCAGCAGCGCCAATGCCCAGAGATGGATACACGGTGCCAGTGCTGGGGCTGAGGGACGCGCCCGGCTGCCGATGGTCGACCCCGGCCACTTCTCAGCGGCCGAGTGCTCATGGATCATCGGGGTGGTGCAAGCTGCGTGTTCTAGTCGGGTCCTGTTCTCCATGGGCGAGGGTTTTTCAACGTCCCGAATACGATAGCGAGAGCGTGGCCGTGACTGGAACACGGGTTTCAGTGGGGGGTGCCCCGGCCCCACCCGCCGTGTCTGCGGCTAACGGAAAAGCGGGGCGAGGACTAGGGCCACAACCGGCGATTTCATGACCGCTTCCCTACAGGACCGGAGGGCCCGCCGATGGCCAAACGCTGGCCGTGCATCCTGCTCGCCACGCTCTGCTGTTTGCTCGCCGTCGCCACGTCGGCCTCCGCCGAGTGCGCGTGGGTGTTGTGGTCCGATTCTACGTCGAGGGATGGCTCCTACCAGAACACTGTGCCCATCGATAGTTATGCCACTCGTCAAGAGTGCAAGAAGGAGCGAGACCGACTCGTGCTGAAGCATGGACTCAAACCTGGAGGTCCTATTACCTATGTCTGGACATGTCTCCCCGACACCGTGGACCCGCGTGGGCCGAAGGGACAGTGACCGGGCCGATGATGGGGCGGCTGGAGTAGGGGATGGTTGAGCAGGACTTGCCGAGCGAGAAGGAGCTGCAGTCCACGGCCTACCATGAGGCCGGCCACGCAGTGGCGGCCCATTGGGAGCGCGTCCGGCTTGAGTCCGCCACGATCGTGCCCGGTGACGACTTCGACGGCAAGGTGATCTCGCGGAACCTGCTCCATGGGCGCAACGTGGACTCAGACGCCAGCCAGCGGAACCGCTCGCGGATGCTGCGCATGGTCCGTGTCTCCCTGGCGGGGTTGGCCGCGCAGCGCCGGTTCGATGCGGAGAGCGTGAAAGATTGGCACGGTGAGTACGACTACCAGAAGGCCGCCGACCTCGTGTCGTACTTTACAGAGAATGATCGAGAGCTCGAAGCCTACCTGAATCTCCTCCTCGTCCAGGCCGAAGGAATCTTCGACAGGCCCTTCGTATGGGACCAGGTCACAGCCGTGGCCGAGGCGTTGTTGGCGAAGAAGACGCTGAAGTCGCTGGAACTCCGGCGGATCATGCACCTCGCATGTCAGCAGGCCATGGATCG